>DMLH01000094.1 GCA_003453435.1 Clostridiales bacterium
TTACTGTCAATCTGCGTAATTTTACCATCAGAATCCAAAGTATCTGTAGTTTTTCCAAAGATAAAAATTGCTTTATAAACTTTGTCTTTTTTTAAGTAGTAGTCAAACAATTTTGTTGCTTTGTTTATGCATACCGGCAACACCCCAGATGCGCTTGGGTCAAGTGTTCCTAAGTGGCCAATTTTGTTTGGATGCAACTTTTTTTTAATTTTAGACAAAACTGCATTACTTGATATACCAGCCGGTTTTAAAACGTTGATTATACCACTATTAATCATTTCTATTCAACTCTCTTATACACTCTTCTAAAAGCAAATCCTTGGCTTTTAAAAATGGCTCAAATACTCTACAACCCGCTGCTTTCAAATGTCCACCACCACCAAAATGTTTACAGATTCTTTGCGCACTGTGCGTTTTAGACCTAACCGAAACAAATTGCTCTCTGTATCCGTTTTGAGTCATAATAACTGTAATGTCAACACCATCAATACTTCCAACAATATTGGTTAATTTATGTGTATCGTTAGTCTCAGCACCAGTTTCCTCCAGCATTTTTTTGCTTACACAACACATTGCAATTTTTCCATTTTCAAAAAGTTCAACTTTGTTTAAACCTTTTCTTAAAATTTCAAAAACAGGCTTTCTTAAGCGTCCAAATATGTTGTAATTTACAGATTCCATATCAGCACCGATTGTTGCTAGTTCCGCAAGCCTTGTCCAAGTTTCAGTGGTTAAAGCGCCATGAAAACCATACATAAACCCACCTGTGTCTGTTGCAATTCCTAAGTATAGGCACGTTGCAATTTGTGGTGTAATTTCAAGGCTTTCAGCCTTAAATAATTTACATAATAACTCGCAGGTGCTACTAATTTCTGGCTCCAATATTGTTAAATCCGCATAATGTTCATTGTCCATGTGATGATCAATAGAAATTGATTTTTTTGCTTTGAAAAATTCATCTTCAAAATCACCAAATCTTTTTGTGTTTGGCGCATCAAGTGCAATGGCTAAATCATAACTATCAAGTCTTTCTTTACCTGAATAATTATTTGAGCCAATAAAATGAAAACTTTCACTAATTGGCAACGGTATAAAAACATACACTTTTTTATTTAAGTTTTCAAGCATATATTTCATAGCCATTACGCTACCATTTGCATCACCGTCAGAGTTAATATGGCTAAAAAGTGCTATAGTTTCAGCTTCTTTTACAAAATCAAACCAATTAGCCATTTTTATCTCCTTTGTGCAAACTTGCAATTATTCTATCAATGTTTGCGCCATAAGCAGCACTGTCGTCAATTTCAAAAGTAAGTTCTGGTACGACTCTCAAATTTACTTTCCTTGCAAGTTCCTTTCTTAAAAACGGGATAGCATTTTTTATTGCAAAAAATTTCTTTTCTTTGTCAGTTTCTGGGAAAATGCTAATCAAAACTCTGCAATGTTTTAAATCTTTTGAAGTGTGGCATGATATAACACTTACCATAACACCTTCAAGTTCTTTTGAATTCATATCATAAGTTAATGTGTTTGAAAGTGCTGTTTGAATTTCACTATCTATTCTAGCCATTCTGTTTGTATTCATTATAACATCACCTGCTCTGTAATATAAATTTCAAATTGGTCATATTCCTTAATATCGTTAAAGTCTTTAAGTTTAATACCACATTCAAAACCTTTGCCAACATCTTTGACTTCATTCTTTTGAATTTTTAAACTTTCAATTTCGGCTTGTGCAATATCTTTGCCATCTCTTATGATATGAACTTTTGAATCTTTTTTAACTTTACCATCAAGTACCATACAGCCAGCAATTGTGCCAATACTTGAAATTTTGAATAATTGTCTAACTTCCACAAGTCCAATTTGTCTATCTGCAAATTTAGGAGCCATGAGGCTTTTTAAAGCTTTTTCAATGTCTTCAATACATTCATAAATAATGCTGTAGTTATGAATATCAACTTTATCTTGTTTCGCAAGATTTAAAGCCTTATCCTCAGTTTTAACATTAAAGCCAATAATTCTTGCACTTGATGCTTCTGCTAGCAACACATCACTTTCTGTAATATTACCAACACCACTACTAACAATAACAACCTTTGCTTCTTCATTTTTAAGTGTTTCAAGGCTTGATCTTAATGCCTCTGCACTACCTTGAACATCGGCTTTAATGAGTAAATTTAGGTTCTTTAAATTTCCTTCTTTAACTTTGTTAAAGAAATCATCAATACTAACTGCTGATTGAGATTTAATCTTAGATTGCTTAATCTTATTTTTTCTTTCCGCAATAATTTCAGCTCTCATCTTTTCGTCAACAACCATAAGTCTGTCGCCAGATTGTGGCACTGCGTCTAATCCTAAAATTTGAACTGGCATTGATGGAGTTGCTTTTTTAACAGTTTTTCCACTTTCATCCATCATTGCCCTGATTTTACCAAATGCAATACCTGTAACAACAGTGTCGCCAACCTTTAATGTTCCATTTTGAACCAAAATGCTTGCTACTGGACCTTTACCTTTATCGAGACGTGATTCAATAACTGTACCGATAGCATTTCTACTTGGATTCGCCTTTAAATCCTGCATATCTGCAACAAGTAAAACCATTTCAAGTAATTTATCAATGTTCATATTTTTCTTAGCAGAAATAGGCACGCAGATTGTATCTCCACCCCATTCTTCAGGTAAAACGCCATGGTCTGCCAATTCTTTCATAACCCTGTCAACATTGGCTTCTGGTCTGTCAATTTTGTTTATTGCAACAACCATAGGAACATTTGCAGACCTAATATCTTCAATTGCCTCAATGGTTTGTGGCATAATTCCGTCATCTGCTGCAACAACCAAAATTGCAATATCTGTAATTTGCGCTCCTCTTTCACGCATTGCAGTAAATGCCGCGTGTCCTGGTGTATCGATAAATGTTATTATTCTATCATTAACTTTTGTTGTTGAAGCACCAATGCTTTGCGTAATTCCACCAGCCTCACCGCTTACAACATTAGTTTTTCTTACAGCGTCCAAAAGTGATGTTTTACCATGGTCAACGTGACCCATAACTGTAACAATTGGTGGTCTTTTTACAAGTAAACTTGGGTCGTCATCAATTGCAGACTCCAATTTTGTTTGGAATTTTTCCTCAGCACTTGCCTCAATTTTCTTTTCAAGCTTAACACCAAATTCATTACTTACAAGTTCCGCTGTTTCATAATCTATCGTGCTATTGATTGTTGCCATAATTCCCAAAATAAACAATTTTTTAACAATTTCAGGAACAGCAATACCAATTTGTTCACTTAACATTTTAACTGTTGGGTTTTCCGTTGTAATGGTCGCTTTTTCAATTTTTTGAATAACAACAGGAGCAGAAGTCGTTTCCTTTTTCTTACTTTTATATCTTCTTCCAATTCTCTCGTTGTCGTCATCTTCCAAGCCTTCACCAGTCCAACGCATCTGAGCTTTTTTACTCATTTGCTTTCTTTCTTGAACTTCGCTATGAGTTTTCTTTTTATTTCCAAAATTTCTATCATTATTTTTAAGAGAATTTAAGTCTATATCAACTTCAGCAGTGCCTAGTTTGCTTAATGGCCTGCTACTTGCAAATGGTTTTTGACCACCTTTTGCGCCAAATGGTTTATTACCAAATGGCCTTTGACCGGCATTAAATGGTTTTTTACCTCCAAAACTAACACTACCAGCCCTTTGATTACCGTTTTCTGTAGGCTGGAATTTTTTAGCGTTATTTCTTCCAAAATTCCCGGCTGCGAGTTTTCCCGGGTCTCTTGTTTGTACATTTTTAGGTGGCAAAACAAAGGTTGATTTCTTGCTGTCAACCTTTGTAATTTCTGGTATATCCATATCTATAGGCACAGAAGACATTGAAGCTAATTTTTGCTTTACCTTTCTGCAAATGCCGTTTATTACTTCTCTTGCCTTTTGTATTTCTTCAAGTGCCATTAACTCATTTTTTGCAAAAAACACGTCAGCAAGCCTTTTTAAGTTACTTGTTGCACTTTGTTTATTTGCTTGAACTTCTGCTTTTTCTTTATTCAATTTAATTCTCCCAAAAATTATTCACAAATTAAAGCCGATTTTAGATTCTCAAAAAAATTTTCATCAACTTCAACTTTTAAAATCCTTTGAACTGCTTTATTCTTTTTTAATTTTTCAATACAGTTTATATCTTTGCAAACATATAAACCTCTAGAATTTTCCTTTTTTTTGTAATCAATTGTAGGTTTATTTTGCGATTTACAAATTCTTATGAATTCATCTTTATCGCTTTTTTTTCTACATGACACACATGTTCTTTGCGGTATGTGCATAACTCACCTTACTCAGCGTCACTAAACATGTCATCAAGATTTGTAAGTTCTGCTTCATTAACTTGAGTTTTTGTCTGTTCTGCCAAATAGTCGTGCTCGTATGCACTATGGCTTTTAACATCAATTTTAGTATGTGCAAGCCTTGCTGCAAGTCTTACATTTTGACCGCTTTTACCAATCGCAAGTGATAATTTATCATCTGGCACAACTGCAAGTGTTCTACCCTCTGAAATAATTTGAACATTTTCAACTGGTGCTGGACTTAATGAACGGGCAACAAATGTAGCAAGATCTTCGCTATATTCTATAATATCAATCTTTTCGCCATTTAGTTCTGCAATGATTGAATTTATTCTTTCACTTCTGTCACCAACACAAGCACCAATTGGGTCTACATTTGGGTTTGG
>DMLH01000070.1 GCA_003453435.1 Clostridiales bacterium
ACAACTCTTTCAACGCCATTGACAATAAAATAGCCTTCCTCACTCATAAGAGGAATATCACCCATAAATACTTCTTGTTCAATAACTTCACCGGTTTCCTTTAAAACAAGCCTTGCATTAACCTTTAAAGGAACAGTATAGTTTTGGCGAGCACGTCTGCACTCATCCTTAGTATACTTTGGTGCGCTGTTTACATTGTAGCCAGTGAAATACAATTCTGCTTTATCACTATAATCAACGATAGGCGAATATTCGTCAAGCACCTCCCCAATTCCTTTTTCCAAAAACTCCTTATATGGTTTTTTCTGAATTTCCAAAAGATAAGGTGGCTCAATTAGTTCATCGATCTTAGCAAAACTATAACGTTCCGCATTGCCGTACTTTACCTTTTTGATTTTGAGAGCTTCTTGCATTTGATTCCAATTCTCCTTCCAAATAAAAATTATTCTATTCTGTTGTGTGTTTGAATTTTATGTGCTAAAATTAAGCCATAAATTCATAATTTATGCGTATGCAAAAAATATTGCTACGTAAAATACATAGTATCATACCATAGATTAAATTGAAAAGTCAACTATAAATTTATGAATTTATAAATATTTTTAAAATTTGTCAAGTATTTATGACAATAAAAAATGGTGAAATATGTCAAAAATATCAAATTCTGTTAACAAAGCAATCCAAAAAATTAAACTATTGCAAAACAGATTTAATACAAATATAGGTTTGCGAGTTTTTACATACGGCGAAAATTTAAAAGGTGTTAATACCAAACGTAACATAAGTTATGGTAATTTTAAACTGCAAAAATTTGATTTAATTGTGCCTGTTAATAAAATTGAAAATTTGATACCTGTTGTTTTTTATATACACGGGGGTGCTTGGTGTGGTGGCGATAAATGTTCTTACACAATGTATTGCGAAAAAATTGCGCAAAGTGGATATATAGTGGTAAACATAAACTATAGGCTTATGCCAAAAGTTAGTATAAAAACTTGTGTTGCAGATGTTATTAAAGCAATTGATTATTTTATACACAATTCAAAAGAAATAATAAAAGATACAAATTTATCTTTTAATCCTGATTTTAACAATGTATATCTGGTCGGTGACAGTGCTGGTGCTCATATAGCCAGTTTAATTGCAGCTAAAAAAACAATAGGCAAACTAAAACTTGAATGCAATATATCTGCACTTGGTTTATACTATGGTGTGTATGAGTTTAAAAATATTTCACACGACACATCAGCCATTATGACCAATTTAGATAAATATTGGCGTTCAATATATAAAAACGTAGCACCGATTTATAAAAGTATTAGCACAACAAATTTTGTAACAGATAATTTTCCGCCAACTTTTATGACGAGTGGAGAAATTGATAAACTACACTTTCAAAGTGAAGTGTTATATAGATTATTAAAACATAATAATGTAAAAGTTAAATATCTAAGCTTTGACAAGTCAAGGCAAGATGCAAAACATGCGTTTTTGAATGCACCAATGCTTAAAAGCGCTAAAGAAGCTTTCAATGGTATTGTTAGTTTTTTTAAAGAACATAAAAATTGAAAAAATTTGGTAAATAAAATGAACAAGAATGAAAACGTAAAAATTAAAATTAATAATTATGGTTGCAATGCTGAGGGCGTTGCTAAATTTAATGGAGAAACAATTTTTGTTCCATATTCTCTAGTCGGCGAAGAAATTGAGGCCACCATTATTAAAGCAAATAGCAAATATTCCATAGGTAAAATAACAAAAATATGCGAACAAAGTAATGAACGCATTGTTGCACCCTGTCCTTATTTCACAAAATGTGGCGGATGCCAATTGCAACACACAAAATATGAAAATGGGCTAAAAATCAAAACAGAAATTGTACAAAATGCAATTCAAAATATTGGCAAAATTAACTATATAGTTCCACAACTGATTGCAAGTGATAATAAGTATCAATATAGAAATAAAATTGCAATGCCAATTAATCCACACACAAGAAGAGTTGGCATGTATAGATTAAATAGCCATAAAATTGTTGATATTGAAAATTGCCTATTACAAAAAACGAATATCAAAATTCTTATTGAGACAATAAATCAATATCTTTCACAATCAAAAAATTCAATATATGATGAAGAAACAAGAATTGGATTACTTAAAAGTATTGTTGCAAGAGATATAAACAATACCGTGCTTTTAACTGTTGTGATAAATGGCGAAAGTCTAAATGATGCTGAATTACTGATAAAACTACTTTCTCAAAAATTTAACAAATTGGGAATAAATATCAATATTAACAAACTTAATAATAATGTAATTATGACAAACAATTTCAAACACATATATGGTTTAAATGAAATTGATATGTTTGATTTTGGAATAAGGTACACAATAAATAATGCAAGTTTTTTGCAAGTCAATGACGAAATAAAAAAGTTGATGTATCAAAAAATATTTGATGAAACAAAAAATGATATTGTAATTAACGCGTACAGTGGTGCAGGACTACTCTCTGCAATGCTAGCCAAAAATGCAAAAAAAGTTTACGGCATTGAAATTGTTGAGGCAGCCACAAAGCTTGCAGATGACTTAAAAAAGCAAAATAACATACATAACCTTACAAACATAACAGGTGACTGCTCTGAAAAATTGCCAGAACTTTTAAACACATTGAATGGAAATGAAAAACAAAACTTGACTATAGTTTTAGACCCACCAAGAAAAGGTTGCGACAAAAAAGTTTTAAATTCAATATTAAATTGTAGCCCTGCAAAAATTATTTATATGTCGTGCGACCCAAGTACCCTTGCAAGAGATTTAAATATCCTTATGCAAAGCGACAATTATAAAGTTAAATACATTCAGCCATATGATATGTTTCCTCAAACTAAGCACGTTGAAACTTTGGCTGTTTTAGAAACAAAAAAATAGAGCTGGTATATTCTTATGCTCTATTTTTTTTATTACTATATTTTTTAAATTTAACTTTTTGTTGGTTGTTTTTAACATTGTCATGTTGTTTATCGTTATTATTTAAAAACTTTTTTAACTTGTTTTTCCTGACCTTTTTACTTTTGATTGGTACATAATCGGTTTCATAATAATCTTCAAAATAATCAAAAGTTGAAAAACGTCTAAACTTATTTTGGCTATAATAATTTGCATTATATAAATCACTCGTTTTAGAGTTTTTTTTGTTTTTAGTTTGCTTGATACCAAACTTTTTATTGTTAACATTTAAATCATAATTGCTTGATTGATTTGCAAATCTATTATTCATTTTTGCAAGTTTTTTGGTATCAACAAAATATTGCTTGAGATTTTCACTTTCTGTTCTATATAAATTTATTTTTGCCTTTGTTGCTTTTTCTATATCTCGCATTTGTGATAATTGTTCTAAACTTGTTATTATATTTATAACTTGTCCACTTGCACCCGCTCTTGCAGTTCTGCCAATTCTGTGCACATAAAACTCAAATTCGTGTGGTAAATCAAAATTGATAACATAATCCACATTTTTAATATCAAGCCCACGAGCAGCAACATCAGTTGCAATTAAAATGTAAAATTTCTCCGCCCTAAAACCATCCAAAATACGTTTTCTTTCACTTTGCCTTATGTCACCATGCAATGCTTTGGCTACAATCTTGTTCTTATTTAAAAAATGTTCAATGTCTTCTGCAAATGCCTTAGTGTTTACAAATACAATTGTTTTGTTATAAATATCGCTGTAAAACAATTCAAGTAGTGCCTGCTTTTTATGCTTCTTATCAACATAAATATAATTTTGCTCTATCTTATCAAGTGCTTTATTTTCCGCACCAATTTCAACTATGGTTGCATTATTTTGATATTTACTTGCAAGTCTTTTAACTTCAGCTGGGATAGTTGCACTAAAAAGTAATGTTTGCCTACTTTGTTTTGTGTGAGAAAGTATATTTTCAATGTCTGGCCTAAAACCCATATCAAGCATTTCATCGGCCTCGTCTAGCACAATATAATCAGCATTTTCAATTTTCAATGCTCTGCGTTTTATTAAGTCCATAATTCGCCCAGTTGTGCCAATAACTATTTGTGGCAGTTTTTTAAGGCTTGCAATTTGCCTATCTATATTGCTTCCACCAAAAACTGCGCAAACTTTAACATTCAACGCATCAGCTATTTTTTTAGTTTCGTCTGCCACCTGCATTGCAAGTTCTCTTGTTGGGCAAATAACAAGTGCCTGTACGTTTTTGTTATTTACATCAATTTTTTGAAGAATTGGCAAAACAAAGGCAAACGTTTTTCCACTGCCCGTTGCACTTCTTACAATTGCATCTACTCCACTTAAAATGGTTGGTATGGCTTTTATTTGCACTTCTGTTGGGTATAAAAAACCCAAACTATGTAGTATATCTGTAATTTTTTGTTCCAACTTTAATTTCGAAAAATCCATTATACCCCTTCTAGTTTTTATGATTTTTAGCAGAAAAATTGCAAGGCTCTAACCTTGCAATTATAACTTATTTTTTATTAATTTTCAACATTATTCAGCATCTTTACTATATTGTTTTAAAATTTCAATAAAAGAATCTGTTTTGTTTTTATCTGCATAACCTTTCAATGTTAAAATTAAACTTTTGCGAGTGTTCTCTTTCACTTCTTCAAACTCACCAATTGCAGACATTGATAAAGGTGCACCACACTCGTCACAATAATTTGTATACAAAACGCCATCCTTGGAAACAACATTTCCACAATTAGCACACTCTACATTTAAACCTTCATTTTCAATTCCATATTTCATAATTGATACTCCTTTAATTTTATTATTTCTTTTCTAAATTTAAGGATTCTGCGAATCTATTTGCTTCACTTTCTACATGGTTAGGTGTTTTTGTTTTTCTGAATGTATCATAATAGTTATTTATTGTTTCGATATGACTTTTATTTATCCACTTTTCTATGTTTCTCTTTATATGGTCATCTACGCGGTTAATGCTTTCTGGCTCATATTTATGAATAACTAATCTCTTTTCATTAGAAGGTTTATAGTTAATGCTTGTTTTTGGTTGAACTGTTGGATATATTGGATCAACTTCTCCAATTTTATAAATCTTTGGCGTTGTCACTTTATTATTCGTATATAATCTGCTATATCTAAAACTTCCGCTATTAATTATGACAACATCTTTTGTTTTTCTAGCATTATTTTTATTTAAATAATTCTTTCTTTCTTGTGTTGTATATTCGTTTGATTCGCCAGTATTGCTTGCTGCATTATTAACCAAAACTATATCTGGTGGCTCCACTGTTCTATTTAATTTTGCAGAAATGTCACTAGAAAATTTAGCAAGTGATGGTGTGTAATAAGCATAAACAACTTTTTTGTCACCATTTGCAGTGTCAATTTTGAATATGCTTGGCGCATTAATTATGTGATTGCAGGTAACATTTTTATTGTTTACACCCAAAAGTTTGCAGAACACGTTTCCAATCAAATAATCATTTGGTAATCTCAAATCAATGTATGCAAGTGGATATTTTGCATTTATTAATTTTCTGTCATCTTCATTTGAAATATCTAAAATTTTATGTTCTAGTCTTAACTTTTTAACCAACGCTTCTTTAATCTTCTTTGCATCATACTTTTTGGTTTCTGGTAAAACTTCATCAAGTTCATCTAATGCATTCTTGTCTTTTTTTAGTTTTTTCACAAAGTCTTCATAAGCTTTGTTTAAAACTTTTTGATTATCTTGATTAACTTGACTGTTTTGAATAGCCAGTTTTCTTGTTCTCATCTCTTCTTTATTGTAAGGTTCATAAGCTTGAGTTTCTTCTAATTGAGATGTTTGAATTGCATAATTTGCAAGTCCTTTGGTTGTATTTTTACCTTTACTGTAACGGCCTAATGCCCTGTCTTTCTCAACATTCATTATGCCTTCTTCCATTTTTCCATAATTAATGGCTACTATCTTATCCGCAACAGGTTTTAATATCTCACAAAGTTGTTGAATTTCAGCAAAAGTTTCAGCACTATAATTTTTTTTCATGATATAACCTTTGTTGAAATCGTATAGTAAATCTCCATTTAAAACAATAGATAAATTGTTTACATCTTTAACAGCACTAACAAGTTCTTTTAACTTTGTTTTAATTACAGTTCTAATTTC
>DMLH01000090.1 GCA_003453435.1 Clostridiales bacterium
ATAAGAGATTTTGCCGAAGTTTATGGCAAAGATAAAATTGATTTGGAAGTGACCCAAAAAGCTTTAAATATTATGGAAGTTGATGATATGGGTTTAGATTACACTGATAAAAACCTTATTTTAACTATGATAGACCGCTTTAATGGTAAGCCAGTTGGACTTGATACCCTTGCAAGTAGCACTGGTGAAGATGCAAACACAATTGAAGATGTTTACGAGCCATATTTACTTCAAATAGGTTTTATTGCAAGAACTCCACGTGGCAGAATATGTTTACAAAAGGCATACGAACATTTTGATAGACAAATGCCAGAAAGCATTAAAAGCGTTATAAAAGAACTTAAAGCAGATAACATAAAGGATAATTAAAGTCAATTTTAATTTATTTTTTAAATATGCTTTAACATTTTTAATACATTATATATTTTTTTATACAAAGTAGCAATTTTGTTCAAGATTTTTAGATAGTTTTAACAAAATTGAATGGTGCTAGGTTATCCTGCACCAATTTGTATTTTGGCAAAAATAGCAAAAATATTGACGAAAGTGCGGCTAATAAAGTCGCCGGTTCGGTAAGAGAGGCGAAATTTATGTTAGATATATACAGCACAAAAACATATTACTATGATTTACCAGAAAGCCAAATTGCGCAAACGCCAATTGAGCCACGAGATCACAGTAAAATGCTTGTTTTTGATAGACAAACTGAGACCATATCTCACAAACATTTTTATGATGTTATAGATTACTTAAATGCAGGTGATGTACTAGTTGTTAATAACACAAGAGTTATACCTGCAAGGCTTTTTGGCACAAAAGCGTCAACTGGTGCAAAGGCAGAGGTATTTTTACTAAAAAAGCAAGAACAAAATGTTTGGCGAGTGCTTTTAAAGCCACAACGCAGGCTAAAACCTGGCACAATTATTAATTTTGACGATGATTTTGGCTGTGAAGTAATGTCACATTTTGATGCAGGTGAAGCAGAGGTAAAATTTTTTGAAAAAAAAGGGACTTTTGAAGAAAATTTACTACGTGTTGGCACAATGCCACTGCCACATTATATACACGAAAAATTGAAAGATAAGGAAAGATATCAAACTGTTTATAGTAAAGTTGAAGGTAGCAGTGCAGCGCCAACTGCAGGGCTTCATTTTACGCCAGAACTTTTGCAAAAAATAAAAGATAAAGGTGTTATTGTAACGGAAGTTTTGCTTCACGTTGGGCTTGGCACTTTTAGGCCAGTTAGCGAAGAAAACATTTTAAAACACGATATGCACACAGAGTATTATGAAGTTACAGAAGAAACAGCAAATATTATAAACACAGCAAAAGCAAATGGACACAAAATTATTGCAGTTGGCACAACAAGTGTAAGAACACTTGAGAGTGTTGCATCAAAGTTTGAAGACAGTAAAATTCACGCGGATAAAGGTAACACAAAAATATTTATTTATCCCGGCTACAAGTGGAAAGTTGTTGATCATCTTATAACCAATTTTCATCTTCCAGAAAGCACGCTGATTATGCTTGTTTCAAGTTTTTGTGGTATTGAAAATACACTAAATTTTTATAATATCGCAGTAAAAGAAAACTACCGTTTTTACAGTTTTGGTGATGCGTGTTTGTTATTGTAAATTAGATAATTCGAGCGATAATGTAAAATACTACATCAAGTGCTGTGTTATTGTTTATTTTAAATAATGATAAAAGCATTTGGTGTATTATTTTTTTTGTGTTACAATGTGCATATGACAAAATTTAGTTACGAAGTTACACATATTGATAAAAACAGCGGTGCAAGAACCGGTGTTTTTCACACGCCTCATGGCGATATTGAAACTCCGATTTTTATGCCTGTAGGCACACAAGCAACTGTAAAGGCTTTATCGCCAGAAGAGGTTGAAAAGGCTGGGGCACAAATCATACTTGCCAATACTTATCATTTGTACTTAAGGCCAGGCGAAAACATTGTTAAAAATGCAGGTGGTCTGCACAAGTTTATGGGCTGGGATAAACCTATTCTTACAGACAGTGGTGGCTTTCAAGTTTTTTCACTTAGCGAACTTAGAAAAATTAGTGAAGAAGGCGTTGAGTTTCAAAGCAATATTGATGGTAGTAGGCATTTTATAACGCCAGAAAAAGCAATTCAAATTCAAAATGATCTTGGTGCTGATATAATTATGGCTTTTGATGAATGTTCCGCATATGGCATTGAACACAAAAAGGCAAAAGAGAGCATGGAAATGACTGCAAGGTGGCTTAAAAGATGTTATAACTATCACAAAAATGATGAGCAAGCACTTTTTCCAATTGTTCAAGGTAATTTTTATAAAGATTTGCGTGAAAAGAGTTTGGAACTAACTTTGCCTTATGTAAAATATGGCATTGCAATAGGTGGGCTTTCTGTTGGTGAGCCAAAAGAAGAAATGTACGATATGCTTGAGTTTTTACAACCAAAACTCCCAAAGGAAGTACCTCATTATTTAATGGGTGTGGGAAGCCCAGATTGTTTAATTGAGGCAGTGCTTCGTGGCATTGACATGATGGATTGCGTACTTCCTACACGTATTGCACGTAATGGTACAGCATACACAAGTAGTGGCAAAGTTGTTGTACGCAATGGAGCATATAAGGAAGATTATTCGCCACTGGACCCAGAATGTGATTGCTATTGTTGTAAGCATTTTACAAAGGCATATTTAAGGCATCTTTTAAATGTTAACGAAATTTTGGGTGGCAGAATGTTAAGTCTTCACAATATAACATATCTTTTAAAACTTATGGCTGAGGTTAGGCAGGCAATTAAAGAGGATAGACTCCTAGAGTTTAGAGAAGAGTTTTACAAGAAGACTGGATATGATAAAAAACTTTCACAAACAACATTTCAAACAAATAAACACTACAATGCAAAATAGTTTTAAATAAATTAAATTAAATTTTAAGTTTAAGACATATTTAGACATTTTTTTGAAAAATAAATTCCAAATTTTGTTAATTTTGTTTGATATTTAAAAAATATTTGCTACAATATAACTAAGGAAATATAAGGAGTAATTATGAATTTATTATTAGAATCTTTTTTTGAGTCATATGGACTTATCATTATTTTAGTTGTGGCTTTTGCTTTAATTATGGTTTATTACTATTTAAGGAACAGGAAATTTCAACAATCGGAATCTGAATTCCATAGTGCACTAAAAGAGGGAACAAAAGTTAAAACTTACAGCGGTTTTTATGGAGAAGTCGCAAAAATAACTGAAACCACAGACGGCAAAGTTGTCACACTTAAACTTGGTAAAGGTGTATTTATTGATGTTGATATCAGGGCACTTATGGCAGTTGATATGAAGGAAGAAATTAAAGAGGAAGTTAAACCAGAATCAGAAGTTAAAGTAGAAGAACCAAAAGTTGAAGAGGTTAAGGCTGAGGAAGTAAAAGAAGAGCCAGTTGCAAAACCAAAAGAAGAAAGCACAAAAAAAGTCGAGCCTAAAAAAAGAGCAAGCAAAAAAGCAGAATAAAAAATAAATAAAAAATTGGAGTTAGTTGATAACTCCTTTTTTTGTATTGCGTAATAATGCTATTTTATTCAATAAATTTTTTGCAGTTTATTATTCTTATATTGCAATTGGTTATTTTTTTTGATATAATAAGTGTGAGGATAAGAATATGAAACTATACGAGATAAATTATAAAAATATGCACGATGAGAAAATTTTGAAATATATAGAAAAATTTTCTAATTCAATAAAAGAAAGAGTAGAGTTATTTAGTAAAAAAGGAATAATGCAATGGCAAAGTGATTATGCTGAACGAAATTCAGCAAACGAAATTGTGCATAAAATGGAAGTTTGGAACAATATAACCTTGCTAGTGTTTTGCGATAGTGCAACTGATGAATTTATTGCAGGTGCGTTTTTAAAAGGAAGCGAAAGACCTGGATATTGGGATGAATATGTTGAAGATAGAAAATTGGAAGACTGGTATGAATTAAATTTAAATAAAAAATGTGCATACATTTCAGGATTGGTCACAAACAATAAATTTAAGGGCACAAACTTAGGTAAAACTATAATTAGAGAACTTGCAAAGTATTGTAAAAGCAAAAACATAGAACTAATGCGACTTGATTGTTATGTTTTAGATGAAAAAGACAGTTTTTTATTTAATTTCTATAAAAAAGTTGGTTTCAAGTGTGTTGGTGGAGGACGAAAGGTAAAACAACCACCAATTGTAGACTATGTTTATAGATTATTTGAAGCAGATGTGGAAGATATTGTTGCCGATATTTGAAAAGTAAATTTAAATATGATTAAAATAATTAATAAATTTACATTTTTATTTATTAAGTTGGATAAAAAAACGAGTTAAAAGCGTATCATGGAATTAAATAATTCTAAGGTACGTTTTTTACTCGCAAGTTTTAAAAAAAACTAATAAGTTTAAAATTTCAAATAAGTTTTAAAAAAAATTAATTTTATTTATAATAAATGTTTTAAAATTAGTTTTTTGCTTTTTTGTTTACGTTGACTGCTATAATTCCGCATATTGCGCCCATTATGCCACCAAATAGTACATCATTAAGTAGGGTTTTGTCAATGTTAAAACTCCCGTTTAATGCAGAAAACACAACAAAAGCAAGCAGGGTATAGACAAGTCCTACAACGGCACCCAAAATAAGACCATTTTGTTTATATTTTTTTGCAGATATAAAAACTCCAAGAAGTATTGAAATTCCTTTTATTACTTGATTAACAGGTCTTAAAAATTGATCAGTAATTCCAAACAATTTAATTATAAATGCAAAAAAAAGTATTCCAATTAAAGATGATGCCACAGCAATCAAGCTACCTTTTAAGATAGCCAAAACAAAATTATTATTTTTTAATTTTTCAGTTTTTTCCATATTTCACCTACAAATTATTTGTATGATGAAAAATTTGTTAATATGATAGGTAAATTAATCGGTTGAAATTTGTATACGAAATTTATTTAAAATAATAAAAAAATTAATTTTGACAATCATTTATTTGTTTGACTTAAGTCTTTAATTTATTATATAATAAATTGTATTGCTAAAAAATGGGAAAAATTGTGCTAATTTTTCCACAAAAACAAATAGGAGATAACGCTAAATGAAAAAAAAGAACTCAATTGGAAAATTTGTTATAATTGCAATTTTGTGTGCAATTGTCACATTTTTTACTGTATTTAGTTTTAGCCTATCAGGCTCATCAAAGGACTACGACTTTGTTGGTTTTGCTAGGGCTATAAACTTTGGTATAGAGTACAAGGGTGGAACAATAAAAGAGTACTCAATTAAAAATAACAGTTTGGAAAACACAAATATTAGTGGGGCAGTTTCAAGCAATGCAACTAGAATTAAATATTTGTTAGATGGCGAAGGATATGAAACAAACACTTATCAAAATGGAGATAATTTAGTTGTTGAATTTATTGATGACTATTCACCAGTAGATATTGAAGACATAATCAACAAAAAAGTCACCTTTGGCATTAAGGCAAGTCAAAGTGAAACAGCGGAAGATTTGCTTACAGGAAAAGATGTTGAAAATGCATACGCAACAGTAAGTGGCAATCAAAATGTTGTTTATATAATATTTACAGAAGCAGGTGCATCAAAATTTCAATCCGCGTTGAGCAGTGGCAGTGTTTATGTTTACATTAATTCAAACTACATTTATTCAATTTCAAATGACAGTGTAAGCACTTATGCAATGACAGGTTTTGTTTCACCATCACTTGATGCTGCAAAATCTTACGCAAGTCAAATTATGAGTAGTAAATATGACGTTAGTTTTGAGGAACTTAGCACAAAAACATACTCAAAAACAGATGCAAACAGAAATGTTATAACACTTATTGCACTTGTTTTGGGTGTGTTTGTACTTTGCTCAGTTGTACTAATTGGAATGTTTAAAAAATTAGGACTAGTTGGCATGCTGGTAATGATTATTGGTTTATTGCTACAAATTTTAATTTTACAGGCAATTCCAGAAACTGTGTTTACATTTACAACAGGAGCAATGTTTGCAAGTTTACTTGCAATGGTAATTGGTGCACTTTCACTTTACTTAATATTTGATAAAATGCACAAGGAATATAAACTTGGAAAGATACTTCAAGCAAGTGTAAAATTTGGATATAACAAAATTTGGGCAACTATATTAGACATTTTTGTTATTATATTAGTTCCAAGCATTATTTCGTACTTCGTGGGTGGATACTTCGTTAAACAATTTGCTTTGGCTATGATTGTAGGACTGTTTATTTATGGTTTAGTAAGTGTAGTTCTTACAAAGTTCTTCACAAAATGGTTAACATATATTGCTTATAAAAACATAGATTATGGCTTTAAAAGGGAGGCACATGTAAATGAACTTAAGTAAGAAGTATGATTTTTATAAAAATTCAATATTTTATTTAATTGCTAGCGCAGTTGTTTGTGTTGCGGCAATTACAGTTATTTCAGTTTGCGGTTTTAATCATTTCACATCAGTTGCCAGCGGATATGTGCTTTTGCAAAGTGTTTTGGTGCTATTAATATCACTTGTGTTTGTGCTTTTATATGTTGGGCTTAGGTTTAATTTTGGTAAAGCATTAAGCATAGTATTAATAACAGCGCACAATGCGTTACTTTCAACAGCACTTATTGCAATAATAAGAGTTCCGGTCACTGAAAGTATTGTTGCTGGATACATGCTACTTGTTGCATTAACAACAATTTTTACTCTCATATTAACGGAAAATACGAAAGATGTTAATCTCAAAAAAGCAAATTATAATGAGATTGTTAAAAATGCTTTATCATCTAATATTAAGAAAATAGTTGTTGCTAGCGCCGTTGTAATAGTTTTATCACTATTATGCCTAATCAGTCTTAACACAAATGTATTTAGTTTTGTAAGGCTATTGCTGGTTATGATTTTTGTGGTTATTTATAGCACAATAACAGTTGCAATGCCAATTTGGTGCTATATTTCATCAAAAGTAAAAAATGTTAAAAAAGCAAAAGTTGATGTAAATGTTGAAAATCAAAAAGTTGTTAAAGCAGCAGTTATTGATGGCGATGAAGCAGGCTCTGTGGCTATAAGCGAAAACAAGGATGAATAAAAGATGTTTTATTATAGTCTCCAAATTTGGGGACTATAATTATTTTAAGGGAAAATACCTAAAAGAGTTTTACTAAGGGATAATTTATGATTTTTAAAGCAAAAGAAACAGTAAAGGGAGTGGCTCAAATTAAAGAATTTGCAGAGCAGGAAAAGTTGCAATTTAAAACAGCGCAAATTCTTATGCAAAGAGGAATTGATACTCACGAAAAATTTATAGAATTTACCAACCCAACTCTTAATCAATTAAGAGATCCTTTTTTACTTTTAAATATGGACAAATGTCACAAAAGAATTCAAGAAGCAATCGAAAAAAATGAAAGCATATTGCTTTTTGGAGATTATGACGTAGACGGTATAAGTGCAGTTTCAATTTTATATAAATTTTTAAAGAATAAAATTACAAACTTAAATTATTTTTTGCCAAATAGATATGAAGATGGATACGGCCTTACAATAGAAAGTAGCAAAAAAGTTATAGATAAATTTCACCCTAACTTAATTATCACGGTAGATTGTGGAATATCCTGTGCTGACGAAGTTGAATACATTAAAAGCCTTGGTATTGATATTATCATAACTGATCATCATGAAATACCTGATGTTGTGCCAAACGCAATTGTGGTTGATCCTAAACTTCCTAACCAAGATTATGGTTTTAATGAACTTTGTGGTGCAGGCGTTGCAATGAAAGTTGTGGAGGCCTTTATTGGCAGGGAAAATTTAGATGAATACTTGGCAATTTGCGCAATTGCAACAGTTAGTGATATTGTGCCACTTGTTGATGAAAATAGGGCAATTGTTAAACTTGGTTTAAAAAAACAAAATTTGTTACCACTTGGCATAAAAATGCTACTTAACGATTTAAAAATTAAGGATATTACTTCTCAAGCCATTTCTTTCAAAATTGCACCAAAACTTAATGCATCTGGAAGAATGGGAAATGCTTATCATTCGCTATTTTTATACATCTCGGATGATGTTAAATTACTTAAGGATTCATTAAAAAATGTGGATGAGTTAAATACAAAAAGACAAAAATTATCACAGGAAATTTATGATGATTGTTTAAAAATAATAAGGCAAAATAGGTTGTATACTAAAAAAGCCATAATTTTAAAAAGCAGTAAATGGGATAGTGGATTACTAGGAATTGCCTGCGCAAGACTTGTTGATGATTTTTATAAACCAGTGTTTCTGTTTAGTGATGATAATGGAATTTTGAAGGGCAGTGTAAGAAGTACGGATTTAATTAATATACACAAAGTTTTGTCAACATGTAATAATTATTTAGAAACTTTTGGTGGTCACAGCATGGCGGCCGGTTTAAGTCTTAAAGTAGATTATTTCGATGAATTCAAAGAACAAATATTTGAGTATTTGGATTTGAATACTACAGAAAAACTGTATAGACCAATTAAGACCTATGATGTTTCAATAAAGCCAGAAGAAGTGACAATTGAATTTGCAAAAGAATTAGAGATATTGGAGCCGGTGGGCTGTGAAAATCCTAACCCGATTTTCCTTGTAAATTATAAAGATGCGTACGCTTCAAAAATGCCTAATTTTGACAACCACATTAATGTGACCATAGAAAAAACATTAAAATTTGTTGCATTTAATTCTGTGGAATATATTGATGATTATTTATATTCAGATTACAAACAAACACTTTTTGAATTACAATTAAATAGGTTTAATGGCAGGGAATTTTTAAAAGGCATAATAAAAAGAACACTTTTTAGCGGATATGGGAAAAACTTGCAGGAAATTGCCTATGGTAGAATTTTAAAGCAGTACAAAACTGGCAAAAAATTTGAAAGATATATTGATTATTTTGCAGATAATCAAGTTAAAGTACTACTAGATAAACTTTTAAACAAACAAAATGGCACAGCAATTGTTATTTACAATAATAGCACGTATTTAAAATATAAAAACTTATTAAGTAAGTACGATTTAAACTATTACGTTGGTGGAAGTCAAAGTAAATTTGAAGAAAATTGCGTTGTTTTTGCGCTAGATGATATTCAAGATATTGCATCTTATCATAACGTTATTTTCTTGGATACTTTACAAAAAACTGATTTTTTAAGCGACTTTAATGGTGAAATATATGCAATTAAAAACGGAATAACAGAACTTACTAAGTTCGATTTTTCCCGCGATACATTTGGAAAAGTTTACAATGCAATTAAAAGTACAATTAAACAATTAAATAACTATAGAAATGAATTGGAACTTTATTGGCTTGTAAAAAGAAACAATCCTCATGTACAAAAATTTACTTATGCAAAATTTATTGCATGCTTGTATACATTTTTAGAACTTAACATCATCAAAAAAGATAATGAAACTAATAAATTTTACATTGATGATTCCATTAAAACCTCTTTAGAAAACAGTAGTTTTTATAATAGTTTAAAATTTATATCAATTATTAAATAAAACAGGAGAGCGTTATGCAAGATTTTATTGATGTAATTAAACAAAGAGTAAAGCCTGATGAGGCAGAAAATATAGAAAAATTTTATAATTTAGTTAAAAATAGTTGCAAAACTGATGAACAGATTTCCTTGTTTGAAACTGGACTGGAAAACACTATAATCATTTTACCTCTTGAACTAGATTATGATATGATTTTTGCCGGTATAGTTTTGCCTTTATTAAGAGAACAACTTTTGGATGATGCTATTAAAAATGAATATGAAAATGCAAAAGAACTTGCAAATTCTGTGCTTAAAATTGAAAATGTTGAAATGTCTAACAACGAAGACGTTGCCAATTATAGAAGCATGCTTGTTGCAATGGCAAAAGATATTCGCGTTATAATTTTAAAACTTGCAGATATTTTAAACCGAACAAGGCACCTTAAAAAATTGGATGAAACACAACAAGCAAAATTGCATAGAGAAATTGTTGATTTGTATATTCCGCTGGCTAGCCGACTTGGTTTATCTTACATAAAAAGTGAATTGCAGGATTTGGACTTATCTTACACACAACCTAATGAGTATAAAAAACTTATGAAACTGCTTGCGGAAGATAGTAAAGCAAGGCAAGAACAGATGGCTAAGGTTGGTGCCGAACTCAAAGAAATGCTTGAAGAACTTAAAATTAAGGGTGAGATTCAAGGCAGAATTAAGCATGTAAGTAGTGTTTATAACAAGATACATCAAAAAAATTATTCTTTAAGTCAATTGTATGACTTAACAGCAATGAGAGTGCTTGTTGAAACTGTGAACGAGTGTTATTCTGTGCTGGGTGCTGTACATACAAAATACATGCCACTTGATGGTAGGTTTAAGGATTATATTGCAAGGCCAAAAGCAAATGGATATCAAAGTTTACACACTTCTGTTATGGTTGACGAAAAGCCTCTTGAAATTCAAATAAGAACTTTTGATATGCACAATCATGCAGAATATGGTATTGCAGCTCACTTTTTATACAAAGAGCATAAAAAGAAAATTGATGATTTGGATGGAAAACTATTGTGGATAAGAAAACTTATTGAAAATTCCAATAATAGTTCACAAACCGACTTAGTTAATGAACTGAAAACTGACGTTTATAGTGGTGAAATATTTGTTCAAACTCCGCTTGGAAAGATTATTGAACTTCCGGAGGGTAGCACGCCGGTGGACTTTGCATATGTAATACACTCAAATGTTGGCAACACATGTGTTGGTGCTAAAGTTAACGGAAAAATGGTGCCATTAAACAAGTTGTTAAAAAATGCTGATGTGGTTGAGATTATTACAAACTCCAATGCAAAAGGTCCATCAAAAGATTGGCTATCTTTTGTAAAAAGCAATGTTGCTAAAAATAGAATTAATCAGTTTTTTAAAAAGTTTGATAAAGAAGATAATATTAAAAAAGGTAAAGCAATGCTAGAGCAATCTGCAAAAAATAAAGATGTAGACCTAAAAAAATTACTAGTTGATGACTTTTTGAAAGAAATTTTTGCAAGATATACTTTAAAAAACTTGGATGATATGTATGCAATGATAGGTTGTGGTGCGCTTACAACAACACAAGTTTTAAATAGGCTAATTACTTTGTATACTCAGTACAATTCAGAGCAAAAAGACTTTGTGTTTAAACCTGTTAACGTTAAAAATGAAGATAAAACCAGTTCAATTGCTGAACTTAAAAGCATGCTTATAAAATACGCTCATTGTTGCAATCCTGTGCCGGGTGATGAAATTATTGGTTTTATAAGTAGAGGAAGAGGCGTCACAATTCATAGAGCAGACTGCAAGTCACTTAAAAATTTAGATGCAGATAGGCTTATGAAATTAACTTGGAACGAAGAAAACTCCGGCCATACAAATTTTATTGCAAGTTTAAAGTTATTGGTTAAAAATAAAAGCGGAATACTAGCAAGCATTACAAACAAAATTGCAGAACAAAAAATAAATATTACAGGCATTACTTCGCGTAATACAAAGGACGATAAAACATTAATTTTTGTTAATGTTTCGGTTACAAGTAAATCATCAATTCAGGATTTAATTAAAAAACTTTCAAATATTGCTGATGTTTATGAAGTTTCAAGAAGTGATGCTTAATGTAATTTTTTAAAAAATTATGAAGGAGAAATTTATGGAATTACTTTTGAATAATTACGAATATCAAAATGATATTTTTGATGTTGCCCGAGAATTTTTTCCTGGCACAATTGATGATACATCAGTCATTAAATTAGATTATATAACAAATGAAAATTGTGTTGATGTGGATATTGAAATTAATTCCGTAAAAGGTACTAAAACTTACAAAAAGCAGTTTGATATAAATTTGGGTGAAGGCGTTAAAAGTAGGCTAAAATTGGGCTTGTATGATGCGTTGAGCGATTACTTTAATAAATCCCTGCCATACGGATGTTTAACAGGTGTAAGGCCCACAAAAGTTATATATTCATTGCTTGACAAAGGCCTAAAACTTTCACAAATTCCTTCATATTTTAGAAACAATTATAGAGTTAGCAACGAAAAAATAAATTTACTTCTTGAAATTATAGAAAATCAAAAGCCCATTGAAAAAAACGATAATTTGGTTGACTTTTATGTAAATATTCCATTTTGCACAACAGAATGTAGTTATTGCAGTTTTATATCGGCTCCAATTGATAAAGTTCAAAACTATGTTAAGCCATATGTTGATGCACTTATCAGCGAAATTGAATTTACCAAAAAAATGATTAGAGACAAGTGCTATTTGGTTAAAAATATTTACATTGGCGGTGGCACACCAACTGCTATACCAACTGAAGAACTTGAAAGAATTTTGCAACATTTAACATTTGGTGAAATTAGAGAATTTACAGTTGAAGCGGGTAGACCGGACACAATAACTAAGGATAAACTAGATTTGCTTAAAAAGTATAATGTCACAAGAATTTCAGTTAATCCACAAACTTTTAACGATGAAGTTTTAAACAATATTGGAAGGGCACACACTGCATTTGACACAATAAAGTCCTATGAACTTGCAAGAACTTATAATTTTGATATCAATATGGACTTAATAGCAGGACTTCCAAAAGAAACCATAAAAAGTTTTGCAAATAGTATTGATAAGGTTATTGATTTAAACCCAGACAATGTCACAGTTCACACCTTATGTTTAAAACGTGCCAGTGCCTTTGCAATTGAAAATGAAAATATTTTCAAAACAACAAAAACAGAAAAAATGCTTGATTATGCAAAAAAACAATTGGCACTTGCTGGATACAAACCATATTATTTATACAGACAAAAAAATCAAGTTGACAATCTAGAAAACGTGGGTTATTTTAAAAATAGGAAAATTTGCAGATTTAATATTGAAAGTATGGAAGAAACAACAAGTATAATTGCTTGTGGCGCAAATGCAATTTCAAAAAGATTTTTTTCACTTGAAAACCGAATTGAAAGAGCAGCCAACGTCAAAGATATTCCGTCATACATTTTAAGGTTAAATGAAATGTTAGAGAGAAAGAAAGAATTATTTGATTATAAGGAAATTTACTTTAATATTGTTATCATTCATTTTTTATTTAAAAATTATTTGTATTGTGAGACATTGTCAAATTTCAAGTTTAATTATAATTTAAACTAAATGCTCATATAAATAACTATGAATTATAATCCAAATTTTTGCTATGATAACTTGAATTATGAAGATGTTAACGCCATAAAAAAATCAAAAAAATCATTAAAAAATAAAAAAAAACACAATAAAAAGCGTGTTTTAATCAAAATTTTAATAATTTCTTTGTTAATTGCAACAGTTTTATTCTTATTTTCACATTTCTATGTTTATCCGCAAATAGTTGAAAGTAACAAGTCAAGAATAAAAAATTACTCAGTTGATATAATTAACAGTGCAGTAAATCAAACAATAATAAACAATGACTATGACGACCTTATATCAATTGTAAAAGACGATAATGGAAACATTACGCTTTTGCAAATCAACAGCAAAAATGTTAACAAATTAAATAACGATGTAATGACTTTAGTGCAAAGTAAACTTGCCGAAAAAGACGTGCTTAACTATTCACTTCCAATTGGAAGTTTTAGCGGAATTCCTGCATTAAATGGTGTTGGGCCAAGTGTTAATTTAAAAATACTTCCTGTAGGTAGTGTTAGTACACAATACAACTCTCAAATTGCAAGTTTATCAATAAATCAAAGTTATCATAAAATTTATATAACAATTAACATATCAATTTGTATTTTTTTGCCACTTTACACGCAAAATATTGATGTTTCTAGTCAAATTTTGGTTGCAGAAAATTTAATAGTTGGCAAAATTCCATCAACTTATTTAAACACAGATAATTTAACTAATGCACTTAATTTAATACCATAAAAAATGCCAGAACAAAGGCATTTTTTAAAAACATATTTTAAATCAACGAGTATTTATATTTTCTTTAATGTTATTTTACGTTTTGAAGGTATATTGACCAGTTCAGTTATAAAATATTTAATATGCAACTTTTGTTGCACAATATTTATCAAAATGTTATAATTTAGCTATGATTTATTTAGATAATGCGTCTACAACAAAAATTTATGAAGAAGTGAACAAAAAAATTTTAGAGTTAAACGAAAAATATTATTTTAACCCATCTGCATTGTATAAAAGTGCTATTGATACAAAAAATTTATTAGAACAGGCTAGGGCGGAACTTGCTAAAAATTTGGGAACTAGTGCAGAGCATATTCTGTTTACAAGTGGTGCTACAGAGGCTAATAATTTAGCCATTTTTGGCATGCTAACAGGCAAAAAAGAAGCTGAATATATATTTTCAAATGGTGAGCATCCAAGTGTTTATAATATAGCCAACCAACTAAAAATTCAAAGCAAAATTGTAAAATTTATAAATTTAAATAAAAATGGAACCATAAATATTGAAGAACTTAAAAATGTAATATCGGCAAATACACATATGGTTTCAATCATACATGTTAGCAACGAAACAGGTGCTATAAACGATATTGCAAGCATAAGCAAACTAATTAAACAAACAGTGCCAACCTGCCTAGTGCATTGCGATGGGGTGCAGGCATTTTGCAAAGTTGATGTTAATTTATCTAACACTATGGTAGATGCCTATACTATAAGTTCACATAAAATTTGTGGACCAAAAGGAGTTGGGGCATTTTACCTAAGGCACGGTGTAAACCTAAAACCAAGTGTGTTTGGTGGCGGGCAAGAAAGTAATATTCGCCCAGGAACCGAAAATGTGCCAGGAATTTTGGGTTTTGTTAAAGCAGCCGAAATTATGCAGTCTAATTTTGAACAAAACTATAAAAAAACAGTAGATTTAAAAAATTATATGATGCAAAAGTTACAACAAAATTGCACAAACTTTAT
>DMLH01000009.1 GCA_003453435.1 Clostridiales bacterium
CCATTTCAACCAATAATTGGTTAAGTGTTTGTTCTCTTTCATCGTGACCACCACCAAGTCCGGCACCACGTTGACGACCAACAGCATCAATTTCATCAATGAATATAATACATGGTGAATTTTGTTTTGCTTGGTCAAACAAATCTCTAACACGGCTGGCACCAACACCAACAAACATCTCAACAAAATCACTTCCACTTATTTTGAAAAACGGCACACTACTTTCACCCGCAACCGCTTTTGCCAGCAATGTTTTACCTGTTCCTGGTGGGCCAACTAAAAGTACACCCTTAGGAATTCTTGCACCTAAATCTGTGTATTTTTTAGGGTTTTTTAAGAAATCCACAAGTTCAACAAGTTCTTGTTTTTCTTCCTTTGCACCAGCAACATCTGCAAATTTAACTTTGCTTACTTGAGTGCTTTTTGCTTTTGTTTTGCCAAAACTAATACTTTTATTGTTTGTGGCCGCAATTGACCTAATTATAAAGAACGCAAGTACACCAACAAAAATTAAACTTAAATATGGCGTTATTTTTGACAAAAAACTTTCCTGCGCTGGCCTTGTATTGTATGAAATATTGTTTAAACCGTCTTTGTTTGCATATTCCATAATCGGTTCACCATCACCGTCATATACAATTTTTCCATCTCCGTCTAAAACATTTCGTTCAAGTTTTCCTTCATTGTACAAATCAATCCAGTCTGTTACAGTGCTTATTTCTGCACCTGCTTCAATTTCGAAAACGTAGTCTGCAGCGTTAGAGTTTTTGAATTGTGCTTCAGTAATTTTACTTCCCACCTTTCTAACCCTTGCAGAACTTCCTGTTATATACACTGAAGAAACCTCATCATTTTTAAGCATTTGATAAAATTCACTTCTCGTAATAACTTCACCGCGATTCATATTGGAAAAGGCGCTGTATGCAACAATTAACAATACAGCAACCAAAATAATTGTAATGATACCACTTAGAGTTTTGTTTTTAGCCATAAAACCTCCGCTAACTCATTTATTCTATCACAAAATAAAACCAAAAACAAATATATTTTAAATAGTTTTATAATATATTCTTAACAATCTGTCATGAATTATGTACATTGGTATAATTCGAGAAAACTTTATTGTACATAATTTGGATTTATGAAACTTTCCATTTTAAGCATATGTGTTTAAAACATCCAAATATGAAAAATAATCTAAAATAGACTTTGCAATTATGTTTGCATATGCCTTAACTTGATTATACCTAATTTGTGTGTATTTAATTTGATTATTCTCTGTAAAAATTGTGCTTGCCAAAATACATGGAATATTTAAACATGTGCCGTTATTTAATTTAGTAACGTTGGAAAATAAAATTTTACCTTTAGAGTGAAGCATTGCACTGTCTACAATCAAAACATTTTTATTTTTAAACATGTTCAAAATGTATTTTAGGCTAAATTTGTTAGCACAATTACTCATTCCACCAAAAACATAAGTAGGAACATTCCTTCTTTTCAAAATTTCAGCAACAAAAACTCCAACCATATCACTGAGTACATTGTCAGTGCCCAAACAAACAATAATTGGCCTACTTTTTCCATAAATTTTTAGTATGTCGCTTGAAATATCATAACATATGGTTTTGCTACAAATATCATACAATTTTCTTTCACACATAAATAAATAATAATCTGTTAATAAAAAAATATTCAAAAAATTTTAAATTTAGTAGTGACAAGTCAATTTTGATATGTTATAATACAAACAACGGAGGTAATTATGGCAGTTATAGATATAGTAATAATTGCAGTTTTGGTACTGTTTGCAGTTATTGGAATGATAAAAGGTTTTTTAAATACTTTGCTATCATTGTTTAGCACAGTTGCATCACTTGCGGTTGCAATTCTTTGTGCAAAACCAGTAGCAAAACTGTTAAATTCAGTTTTTGGAATTGTAAAAAATATTGGTGGAAAAATAGCTGCGGGAATAACAAACATTACTCCTTTTGCGGATGGCTACGAAGCAGTAACCGATGGATTAACTGGTGAAGAATTAAAAAGTTATATAAATTCACACAGCCCTGGCTTTAAAGAAAAGTTATATAACTTGTTTATTGAAGACAGTGTAAGTTTTAATTATACAGAAACAGCAACAACGGTGGAGGCAGTTGACCAAAACATTGTAAGTTATATTGGTGAAAGGCTTGCCGGCATTATATCAATTATTATAGCAACAGTAGCAGTGTTTATCCTTTTAAAAATTGCAGTATTCATACTTTCAAAACTATTTGATGCAATAACAAAAAATCGTGCTATTAGCGGAATTGATAGAACACTTGGCTTAATATTTGGCCTTGCAAAAGGTGCGCTTATTGTATGTATTGTTTTGGCAGTTGCTTATCTTGTAGCAAACAATACAGTGCAAGGATGGATTGATAATTCAACAGTGACAAGATGGGTTTATAAATATGTGACAGAATTTATAGGATTTATTGCAAATAAATTCGACTTACCAGGATATATTTCAGGATTATTTCCAGCAATATCTTAATGGTTAAATTATAAATTTGATAAGATAAAAAGAGCCAGGAGGCTCTTTTTTAAAATGTTTTAAAATTAATGTCCACATATAGTATTAAAATTTGAAAAACTAAATTGTTATTTAAAGTTTATCTTCTTCGCCTGTCGCTATTTATAAATACAACAAGTAAAAATCTGGCAAGATACATAACAGAAACAATTAAAGCGGCAACATAAGTTAATGCTGCGGCATTAAGCACCTTGGTGGCACCTTGCCTTTCCTCTTTTGTTAAAAGTTGTTCCTCTTCCATAACTTTTTTTGCCCTGTTTGATGCATCATATTCAACCGGAAGAGTGACCAAGTTTAAAATTACAGTAAATCCAAAAAATCCAATACCTGCCCAAAGAAAAATGTTGCCAATTAATCCGCCATCCAACACTGCAAGATTAAAAATTAAACCAATAATGACAAGTGGCCAAAGCAATACACTTGAAATATTGCTAACCTTAATCATAACATTTCTGGCTTTAATCATGCCATAGCCTTCGGCATACTGAATTGCATGGCCAACTTCGTGCAATGCAATTCCAATGGCAGAAACACTTGCACTGTCGTAAATATCTTGGCTAAGAGCAACTGTTTTTTCCTTATCGCTATAATAATCAGTCAACTCCCCACCAACACGCTTAACCACAACATCATTTATGCCTTTTTTTTCAAGTACTCTCTCTGCAACAACTTTTGCCGAAACACCGTTTTTACTTATAACCTTAGAATATTGTGCATATGCACTTTTAACTTTTATTTGTGCAATAATTGCAAAAATAAGTGCCGGTAGCAAAATTATGCCCATTAAATAATATTGATAATACTCCATAAATACTTAAACTACCTCCTAAAAGATCTACTAAGCCTTCTAAAAAATTTTAATATTGGCACAAACAAACTTGCAATGTACGTGCCAATTGCGGCATTCAACACTTTTTTGCCATGTCTTAGTTCCTCTTTAACAAGCACATTATTTTCCCTTAAAAAATCATATGCAATTCTACTTGCTTGTATTTCCATTGGAATTGTAAATATTTTTAACAAAAATGTAACAACTAATGCAATTAAGGACGAAAGAAGTAAAATTTTGCCTATATATGCTAGGTCCGGAAAGAAAAGCAAAACAACACCAGCCACAACCAAAAAAGGAAATAAAAACACACAAATTTTACTTAAAACATTTAAAAAGGATTGAAAAACATAAATTGCTGTTTTATTCTTGTTTTGCACTGCGTGGCCAAGTTCATGAGCGGCAACACAAATGCTAGATACACTGCTGGTTTCGGCGGTGTGTTTAGAAATGCAAACAATGTCTTTTTTAGGCAAATAACACTCGTCAAGTTCTTTTTCAAGCAAATATATTCTTGTTTTTAAACCTAATTTATCTATTGCCAAACCGGTAAATTCTAAACCATTTAAATTACAATACACAAATTCGTTATCATATTTTCTATATACTCTTAGCATCCTTCGATAACTTGTGGCAGAAAATATTAAGATGACGATAAGAATTGCTAAAAAAATTCCTATTAAAATTAAATATGTCATACGTTTAGTATAACAAAAAAATTTACATTTGAAAATAATATTAAGTGCTATAAATAAAATTTATACATAATGGACTTATAGTTCTACAAATTTTACTTGTATTACAATACTAAAATATCTAAAACATTATCAAACAAAAGCATTGACAAACAAAAAAAAATCATATATAATATGCCTTGTGTGGTGGGATTGGCGCAGTTGGTAGCGCATTAGTTTGTGGCACTAAGGGTCAAGAGTTCGAGCCTCTTATCCCACCCCATTAAACTGCGGAAACGCAGTTTTTTTGTGCACTTGGCACTTACTTCGCAAGGCGACACAATGAGCATATATTTATTTGTCATTCTGAGACCAACATGATATTCCTTTCAATTTTGTATATTACAATAAAATGATGTAAACAAAAAAAAGGTTACAAAATTTCAAGGCGGGGCTTACGCTATGCGACGCCCGTTCACAAGCAAACTTGCCACTGGCAACTTTTTTAACCTTGTTTACCTTACGAAGAATCTCAAACGCTATGAGAATTTTATTTTTCATATTGACAACAATTTTAACTAGCGTTAAAATATATAACATAGGAGTTAATTATGCCAAAAATTGAACTTGATAAAGAAATAGA
>DMLH01000006.1 GCA_003453435.1 Clostridiales bacterium
TTTTAATTTTTTTTATATTTTTTTTGGCATCATTTTGCAAAAAAAATAGATAATTATATTTTTATAACTGATATGTTTAGTAATATATGTTACTGTGACTACGTCACGTTCTTCGCTATGCGACACATAGAAAATATGACAACTTTTTTCCTGACCAGCGAAGAATCCCAACCACACAAAAAAACGGCCGAGAGGTCGTTTTTTTTTAATAATCGAATTTAGAACAATTAGTTTTGTTTGTAAGCAAATTTTACGCCTGGCCCCATTGATGAAGCAAGTGCCAAACTTTTAAGATATATACCTTTTGCGGCTGCTGGTTTGCTTTTTATAATGGCATCCATAACTGCATTCAAGTTTTCCATAAGTTTTTCTTTACCAAAACTTACTTTACCAATTGCAACGTGAACAATGTTTTGTTTATCTAAACGATATTCAACCTTACCAGCCTTTGCATCTGCAATTGCTTTTGCAACATCCATTGTAACTGTGCCACTTTTTACGTTTGGCATTAAGCCCTTAGGACCCAAAACTTTTGCCACTCTACCAACAAAACCCATCATGTCTGGTGTTGTGATACAAACGTCAAAATCAAGCCAATTGCCTTGAATTTTGGTAATCATATCTTCTGCGCCAACATAATCTGCGCCTGCTTTTTCAGCAGCATCTGCAGCATTACCTTTTGCAATAACCAAAACTTTAACACTTTTACCTGTTCCGTTAGGAAGAACAACTGTTCCTCTTACTTGTTGGTCTGCCTTTTTGCCATCTACGCCAAGTTTTGCGTGAAGTTCAACAGTAGCATCAAACTTTGTGTTACTTGTTGCGATAGCAAGTTCAGTTGCTTTTTCTACGTCGTAAACTTCGTGTTTATCAACAAGTTTTGCAACTTCTAAATATCTTTTTCCTCTTTTTTTCATAAATCCTCCTGTGGTGATAACGAATTTTTATTCTTCCACTTATTCTTCTACCGTTACGCCCATACTTCTTGCAGAGCCGGCTATCATACTCATTGCAGCTTCAACTGATGCAGCATTGAGATCTTTCATTTTTAATTCAGCAATTTCTCTTACTTGTGCTTTTGTGATTTTTGCAACTTTTGTTTTATTTGGTGCACCACTGCCCTTTTCAATTCCGCACGCCTTTTTAATAAGCACCGCTGCTGGTGGTGTTTTTGTTACAAAACTGAATGTTCTGTCTTCATACGCTGTAACAATTACTGGAATGATTAAACCAACTTGATCTTTTGTAACATCATTAAATTGTTTTAAAAAGTCCATTGTTGGAATTCCATGAGGTCCTAAAGCTGAACCTACGCTTTGACCTGGAGTTGCTTTTCCGCCAGGTAGTTGCAATTTGATTATTGCTTTTACTTTTTTCTTTGCCATTTTTTCCTCCTACTACAAATGTAGCGTTGTGGTTTAGCGAAGTGCATAAAGATTTACACTTCTCCCACGCTATATATTAAATAGGCTTTGCCTACGTAATACCTTTGTGTGTGTGACCACGTCACGTTTTCCGCTATGCGAGTGACCTCGTCACTTTTATATTAAATTAGTTGATTTTGCGAATTTGGTCAAGAGCAACATCTATTGGTGTTGTACGGCCAAACATTTCAACATTAACTTTAGCTTTGCCAAGCTCAACGTCAATTTCAACAACTGTTCCTGCAACCTTATCAAATGGTCCGCCAATAATTTCAACAGTATCGGTTGGAACAATTGAAGTATCAACCTTTTGAGCTTCAAGCCTCATTGTTTGAATTTCTGACTCGGTAAGTTCAAGTGGCCTTCCTTTTGGACCAACAAAACCCGTAATTCCACGAGTTCTTGTAATGGTGTGCCAAATGTCATCACCATAAATCATTTTAACAAGCAAATATGTTGGAAGTACTTTTTGTTTTACAACAACTTGCTTTCCGCTATCTTTTTGTTGAATAACTTCTTCTTCTGGGCAAACAATGTCAAACACTCTATCTTGCAAGCCGTTTTTTTCAACAACCATTTCAAGATTTTGCTTTGCAACATTTTCGTAGCCAGATATGGTATGCAAAACATACCACTTTGGTTTTTCATCTATAACCATATATATCTCCTAAGTCAAGTTTATGCTGCTGGTGTAAGCAATTTGTAAATCCAGCTAAGGCCGTAATCAATGCCAAACAAAACAATTGTGAAAAGTAAAACTATGCCTAAAACAAGAATTGTGTTTTTAACCACTTTTGGGAAAGTTGGCCAAGTCACTTTTTTAAGTTCGGCAACACTTTCCTTAACCTTGTTGGACTTTACTTTTGGTTCCTTTTTGTTTTGTTTTTTACTTTTACCGTCTTTTTTACTTTTTTTATCTGCTTTTTGTTCTTTAACAGGTTCCGCTTTTACTTCTGCTGTTTCTTCAACCTTTGCTGTTTCAACGGTTTCTTCTGCCACCATATCATCTTTAACGTCTGGTGCAACTACAGTTTTTTGCGAATTGTTAAAGTTTTTAGCCTTTTGACCTTTATTTTTTTTATTTGGTTTTTTAGCCACAATAAAACCCTCCTAATTATTACTTTGCCTCTTTATGAAGAGTAGTTTTTCTGCAAAATGGGCAATATTTTTTTCTTTCAATTCTGTCTGGTGTATTCTTTTTGTTTTTCATTGTGTCGTAATTTCTTTGTTTGCACTCTGTGCACTCTAATGTGATTTTATCTCTCATAGTGTTCTCCTAATTTACTATCTAAAAAATAGCACCCTTTAAAAGAATGCTCTTATATGATATCACAACAAAATGCGTAAGTCAACAAGTTTTTAAATATTTATTGTTAATATTTATATTATAATGGCAATATATACACACGTACTAAAGCAAATTCTAAAAATTGACTTAAGGCTAGTACTGTATGCACAAAAAAACTGCAACTATGTGCAGTTCTGTTTGAAATTATTAACAATTATAAATTCATTACATATTCATCGCGTGGAATAAACTGATATTTTGTAGGAAGTTTTTTATAATCATCATCTAATTTTGTTGCTGGTAAACCCATGAGAGTTTTAAGAGTTTTATAAGTTTCATCAAAATTAATAATTTCTGAATTTCCATAAACTCTTTTTAAATTTGCCAAACAACCCGTGACAAGCATTTGAAACTCTTCATTGCTTTGGTATAAATCTTCAGCAGTAGCATATATGTCTTTGTCCGCATCTCTTTGTTCACTAATATTCATATACAAAAAAGCAGTGCAACGATTCAAATAATTGATCTTAAATTCCTTACTAGCATGTTCTGCTAAATATCTACTAACATAATTATATATCTGACTAACTTTTGCCATAACATCTCCTCATTACGTCAACATTATATAGCATAAACACCGCATTGTCAATACCTAAATTTTATTTTTTTAAAATTGTACAAAACTTTTAAACTTTGAAAGATATAATAACAAAAATTTAATTATAGAGATTGTTCCGACTCTAATTCTTTAGCAAATTTACTGGCAAATTCGTCAGCCCTCGCTTCTTCCGCTGAAGATTTTTCAAAATTTTTTAAAAATATTGCTGTTTCATGCTCAGTTGCTATATGCTTTGAACTTTTATTCATTCCTTGTTTTGTTGTTTGTTCTTTTATGTTTGCATCATTTTCTTTTTTAGCATTTTTTTCATTAACATAAGTTTCATTTTGTTGGCTTTTAGTTTGCGTATTATTTTGTTTAACTTCTTCTGACTTTGGTGCTTCTGCTTTATTAACTTCTTCTTGCTTTTGAGCCTTTTCCGGTGCTTTTGTAGCATTTGAAACATTTTGCGCTTGTTCCTTAGCAAGTTGCTCCTGAATCATCATTTGTTGTGGCGTTGATTTTATTGCGTTTAGAATTGCAACACTAAAACTTTCATTAGCCTTATTCCAAGAAGCTTTAAGTGCAACGTCTTGTAAAACTTCTGCACTATGCACCTCAAAAATGCCATCTAAAACTTGGTTTAGATATCTGTAATAGCCCGGCATACCCTCTTTAACAAACCAGCCATTTATTTTGTAACTCTCTTTGCTAAACTCTTCAAGTATTTTTTTGCCAATTCCACTTTTTGCAAGCATTTTTAAACGCTTTTCATAAAGCAACTTGTTTTGTTCATCAATAATTGGAAGTGCACTGTTTTTTAGTTGCTCTATAAATTTTTTACGTGCAATAATAAGGTCTATTGGCTCATCAACCTTATCACGTTTAACAAGTCCTTCATCCTTTTTGGAAATAATGTTGAAATGTTTTAACATATCAACAATGAACGTATTGGATTCTGGAGCCATGTAAGTTGCAATAGATGCTGTATTGGTGTTTTGATAATATCCGTTTGCCCTATCAATTGTTTCCAAAATTTGCAATGTGGCAGTGACTGTGCCGTTTTGAGTGTTGTTTCTCATTTTAACAGCAAAGTCTAATTTTCCATAACCTGCTATATCGCTTGCACTTTGGCAAAATGTTGTGGTGCCAAAAGAATATAGATATACTTTTGTCATTTTAACAAGCTGTTCGACAATGCCTCTTGTTAATACGTAAGACCCCTTGGAATTAAAATCTCCAAGCAATAAGTTTGCCATAACATCAACAGTTTGAGTTTGTTTATAATAATCAATTTCACTTTTATTATATAAATATCCGCCATCAACATCTGGCCTAAAATATCTTTCTTCCTTTTGTTCTTCCATTACCAAAACTCCCTCTGCCTTATTATATCACACCAAAAACCAAATATGCAAATATTTGAGCAACCTAAATAAACTATATTTTAACCTTTTAAAAATTAAAAAATGCAAGCAATTAAACTTGCATTTGTTTTTTTACCAAATATCATCTGCAATTCCAGAATCATCTAGAGGTGTTATTTTGGACGGAATTTCCTCGCCATTTAAGTCTTCCTTGCCCGGCCTTTTTTTGAACTGTGGCATTGACTTTTCAAGGCTTCCTGCTTCAGCATCTGCGGTTGTGCTTGTAAATGTTGTGTATTCGCTGTTAAATTTAAGTTTTATTGTTGGTGTTTCACCATGTCTATTTTTTGCAACAATAAGTTCTACCATGCCCATTTTCTTTGTTTCATCGGCTGTGTACTTATCTGGGTTATAAATAAACATAACACTATCAGCGTCTTGCTCAATTGCACCAGATTCACGCAAATCAGCAAGCATAGGTCTGTGGTCTGTACGTTGTTCTGGGCCACGAGACAACTGACTTAAGAGTAGAATTGGCACGTTTAAATCCTTGGCTGCATTTTTTAAATTTTTTGTTATGTTTGCAACTTCTTGTTCGCGATTTTGTTGCGATTTTGTGCTATCGGAAGCCATAAGTTGCAAGTAGTCAATCATAACAAGGTCTAAGCCATGTTCACGCTTAATTCTTCGGCACTCGCTTATAATTCTACTAACAGTCACACCAGAAGTATCGGAAACATAAATATTACTTTCCTTAAGTTTTTTACGGCTAGCCCAAAGCGCCGTCCAATCATCAGCAGAAAGTTCACCATTAAGTGCCTTTTTCATATCCACTGTTGCAACACTGCAAACTGCCCTTTGCGCAAGTTCCACATTAGTCATTTCTAAGGAGAACACCGCAACAACAGCATTGCTGTCTAACGCACTATTTGTAACAATATTCATTGCAAGGCTGGTTTTACCAACACCAGGACGTGCAGCAAGTAAGAATAGTCCACCTTTTTGTAAACCACCATTAAGTGCCTTGTCAAGTGCAAAATATCCTGTTTTAAGGCCAGTGATTGCATTAGGATTTTTTGCAATATCTTCAAACTTTTTGCTTGCCTCTTCCACACTTTCGGCAATATGAGTTAAACCACCACGCTTTTCGGTTGCAATATCTGTTAATACTTTTTCAATGTATTCAATAACGTCTTTAGAATTTTCACCATCATAGCACTTTGCAGAAATTGTGTTGCCAAGTTCAAGCAATTTTCTAAGTTTGCTTTGCTCGGTTAAAATGTCGGTGTAATACTTATAATTTGATGCAGTTGGTACAGCATTTGTAAGTGTTGTTATGTAGTCCATTCCGCCAATTTCTGACAACTTGCCTGTTTTTTCAAGTTCACTAATAAGTGTGACATAATCAATAGGTTGATTTTTGAGCATTAAATCCTTCATAACCAAAAAAATTGTTTGATGTATGCCACTATAAAAATCATCTACGCTGAGTGTAGAACATAGCTCGTTAGCAACAACATTACTAATTAAAATACAACCAAGCACTGATTGCTCTGCCTCTATTGAATAAGGCACTTTTCTAGCCAAAACGTCTTTTGCCACAATTTCTCCTTTGCATTTATACACAATAAAATGCTAAAATTATTTTATTTGTTTTTCTTGTTTTTTTCTAGTTCATTTTGTTTTAATAATTCTCTTTTTTGACGCAGTTTAAAATAAATAAGTTCTTCAATTGCAAAAATTCCACCTGCAATTACAACAAACATAACAATCATTACAAAATTGCTTACTTTGTTTGTGAGTAAAAGCCCTAGTGCAATTAAAGCCGGTAACATAAATGCAAACGTAATTAAAAATCTAATAAATAGTTTTGTTGCGTCTTTTCTTGTCATACTGCCTCCACAAAAATTAGCAAAACAAAATACATAAAAAATTTAGCACAAATTACTCACTATGTCAATTAACTTATATATAAAAAATAAATCACTAACATCAATAAACCATTAGGTTGCGTTATTATAATGTTTAAAAAGGTTTGTTAAACGCTTAACAAACCCTATATTTTGATTTTTATATTGTTTTTTCCTCATTTCTCATTTCATCGCAAACACTTTTAACAACTTTGCGCCTTTTAAAGTATCCGTAATTTTTAAGTTTGTGCATTTGTGTATCTCTTTTTGCTAATTCATTATACAAATTCATAATTTTATCAACAAAATTTAAATCAAATTTTTCACTTAATGCACTTTTCATACGCTCTAAGTTATCTTCTCTTATGTCAATTTGATGTTGAAGATCTTTTCCAGAAAGATTTCTCGTTTCAACACTTATTTTTGCCATAAGATGCGCTCTGTAAAGACTGTCAACATACTTAAAAAGTCCATCAATATGTTGATCCTCTGCCACTGATTTTTCCTTATAAAACTTTAGTATTTTATTGTAAACCATTTGCCTTTTTACTTTAATATATTTCGATACTTCGTCTAATTTTCTCATCTTCAACTCCAACTAATTATAGTTTACAACTAAAATTTGAAATTGTCAATATGCTTTTTAATTTTCTGCCAATTGTTTTTTTGCACGTGCTTTTGCCCTAAGTTCTCTATCTAAAATTGTTTTTCTAATTCTTAAACTCTGTGGGGTCACTTCCAAAAGTTCATCGTCTGCCAAAAACTCAATGCATTCTTCAAGGCTCATTTTAACAGGTGGTATTAAACGCAATGCCTCGTCTGATGAACTTGAACGACAATTGGAAAGGTGTTTTTCTTTGCAAACATTTACAACTAAGTCTTCATTTTTAGGGTTTCTGCCAACAACCATGCCACCATAAACTTCCACATTTGCACCAATAAACAAATCACCACGCTCTTGCGCATTAAATAGACCATAAACAACGCTTTTTCCGTTTTCAAAGGCAATTAATGAACCCATATTTCTTCTAACAATGTCACCTTTATATGGCTCATATCCATGATGAACACTTGTGAGTACGCCTTCGCCCTTTGTATCGGTTAAAAATTCGCTTTTATACCCAAATAAACCACGGCTTGGAATTAAAAATTCCATTTTAAGACGGCTACCGTGGGTTGTCATGTTAACAAACTCGCCTTTTCTAACACCCATTTTGCTCATAACAGAGCCCATGCACTCTTCAGGCACGTCAACAACAAGTCTATCAATTGGCTCTAACTTTGTACCATTTTCGTCATATTTATACAATACTTTTGGCATAGAAACTTGAAATTCATATCCTTCACGTCTCATATTTTCAATTAGTATTGAAAGATGCATTTCGCCTCTGCCACAAACCCTAAATGCTTCTGTTGTATCGGTATCGTAAACTTTTAAAGAAAGATCTTTTTCAGCCTCTTTGTAAAGTCTTGCCCTTAAATGACGGCTTGTCACATATTTTCCTTCCTTACCTGCAAACGGACTATCGTTTACACTAAAAGTCATTTCAACACTTGGTTCGCTAATCTTTACAAAAGGCAATGCTTCAACGCAACTTGCATCGCACACGGTGTCGCCAATTCTAAAATTTGGTGTACCAGCAATACACACAATGTCACCAAACTCACTTTGCTCATGAGGTACTTTTTTCATACCTTCAAATTCGTATAGCGCTGTAACTTTACATCTTTCATCTGCTTTTTCACCATGATAGTTTGTAACAACAATTTGGTCGTTTGTATGAACTGTTCCACGAACAATTTTACCAATTGCAAGTTTGCCTACATAGTCATTGCTTTCTGTTGAACTTACAAGCATTTGAAATGCACCGTCTGGGTCGCCCTCTGGTGCTGGTATATAGTCAACAATCATATCAAGAAGTGGCATAAAATCCTTACCCATAACATTTGGGTCAGTGCTTGCAACACCTGTACGTGCACTAACATAAATAAATGGACTATCAAGTTGCTCATCATTTGCATCCAAATCCATCAAAAGTTCTAAGACTTCATCTTTTACTTCTGCAAGCCTTGTGCCAGGTTTATCAATTTTGTTAACAACAACAATAACTTTTAAATTGAGTGCAAGTGCTTTTTCCAAAACAAATCTTGTCTGTGGCATTGGACCCTCAAAAGCGTCTACAATTAAAAGAACACCGTCAACCATTTTTAAACTTCTTTCAACTTCACCACCAAAATCAGCATGTCCTGGGGTGTCAACAATGTTAATTTTAACGCCTTTATGCATACAAGAGCAGTTTTTTGCAAGAATTGTAATTCCTCTTTCTCTTTC
>DMLH01000001.1 GCA_003453435.1 Clostridiales bacterium
AAACTAATATTGCAAATTCACGATGAATTACTTGTTGATACTTGCCCGGGCGAAGAAGAAATTGTGAAGAAAATACTAAAAGAAAAAATGGAAAATGCAGTTAAATTGTCTGTTCCTTTAATTGCACAAATTGGGGAAGGAAAAACTTGGTTTGATGCAAAATAAATAATATATTTATTAAATTGTCATAAAATATTTTATGGCAATTTTTAAAAAAGCGATGTTGATATTTTTTATAGTTATCTTGATATTATTTTTTAATTTGATTATATTTTTCTTTGTAAGTTTTAAAACAGAATACAAAGATATTGTTTTGAATGTTTCGAGTACTTTCAACATTGAGCCATCTTTAATTTTTTCCATAATTAAAGCAGAAAGTAAATTTAACAAAAATGCAAAATCCAGCGCTGGTGCAATTGGACTTATGCAAATTAAACTAAGCACTGCCAATTATATGCTTACTTTAGATGGTGAGGATGTAATAAGCGAAAATGAACTTTTTATGACGGAAAATAATATTAAATTAGGAACTCAATATTTTGCATATCTTTTAAATAAATTTGAAAATTTAGACGTTTCAATTTGCGCATATAATGCGGGGGAAACCGTTGTCAGGCAATGGCTACAAGATGAAACACTTTCAAAAGACGGTAAAACACTTATCAAAATTCCTTACACCGAAACAGAAAATTATTTAAAAAAGGTACAATTTAATCAAAAAATATACAAAAATATGCTAAAAGTTTAATTTTTTAGCATATTTTTATAAAATTATATTTGTTCTTTTTGTTGCATATTAAAGTTCGTAAAATCTTTGTGCTTGAATTTTTTGTACTTTAATTATTGGGTCTAAGTCTTTTTCTAGTTCCTCGTCAACTTCCATAATTATATCATTATTAACAAAATCGACTTTAATTTCTTTCCCTTTATAATTTAGTAACCATCTCTTTTTTTGAATCATTTTAAATATTGAAATTCTGGCGGTTTTTAATGCCGCAATAAGTTCACTTCTGTTTTTAAAAACTGCGTACAAATCTTTTTCCGTTGCAAGCACAAAGTTTGGCCTTATAATACTTTTGTCTTTTCTTAGTTTTGGGTTGCCTTTATAAATTAAACTTTTCATTGTTAAATTTGTTAGCGGTGTTTTTTCTTCCCTTAGTCTTAGTACATTGGCGTCACCACGCTCACCAAAATATGTGTCTATTATTGTTAATTTTTTTATAATTTTGGAGCGGAGCAAAAAAGCATTTAATTGATCTGTTGTAATTTTGTACTTATTTTGTATATCAACATATCCCTCCCTCAACTCTTCAAAAGTCATGTCATTTTTAAAAATGATGTCTGCTTTTTGCTTGGTTTGTAAAACTGTTTCAAAGTATTCAGGAGCAACATAATCCAAATAATTTTTAAGTATAAATCCCTTAGAGCAATTTGTTATGTTGTTATCCCTTATCATACGTCTTAAAAACAAATTTTTATTTTTGCAATCAATAAAATTTTTAATAACATTTTCTGTGTTAATGTTTTTAATAATTTCGTCTGCAAGTGCATAAATTCCTTCAACCATAATAATATCAAAATTTTTTCCATCCAAAATGTTGCTTTGTTCAATGCGCTCGCTAACCATTTTGCTGTATTTTTTTTCTATAATTCTTTTATTGCCTATAAGTGCTGTTATGTCACTTGCCGCTTCTTCTAGGTTGTATATTTCTTTTTTGTCAAAATTTATATGTTTAAATTCATACTCAAGTTTACTTGTAAAATCATCAATGTTGTAGTTAATCAAATTCACGCATGCATTTTTAATTAATGACAAATTGTATTTGTCAAATTTATTATCAAAGTCGCAATTTAAAATTATTTTTTTAATTTCATTTGTAATTTGAGGTCTATTTTTAATGCGCTTGTTGTAGTATTTTTTATTTACTATATCAAATATATTTTCAGCAAGTCCTTTATTGTAATTATCTGTAGATATTATTATTGTTTTAAATCCTTTTTCAGTTAAAAAGTTTTTTAGCATTTTGCTAGAGTAACTTTTTCCGGAACTTGATGCACCCCCAATAAGTATTATTGGTTTTAAACCTTTTTCTTTGCACTCTTCAATGAGGTCTAAATTAGAGTACATCCACTCGGTTATATTACTTGTAATTTTCATATACGAACCCCTTACTTAAATTTTTATTTTTAAATTCCAAATTGTTTGTCACGTCAACAAAATCAACTTTAAAGTAATTGTTTAAGATTTCAATAATTAATTTGTAATTGTCGTTGTTCTTATTAACTTCAACTTCGCAAACATACAATCCTTTGTTTTTGTTTAAATACTCGTCAAACTCAAAAATATAATCATTTTTATGTATTTTGCACCTGATTTTTTGAATTTTTCCAACAATTTTTCTTTTTAATATTTTTTTTGCCAGCGTTTTATCAACTTCTTTTTCAAATTCAAGCCTTTCTTTTTGGCCCTGTGTTTTTGCGTTTAAAATGTATCTCACACTGGTTTTATTGTGTTCAACTCTAATTCTAACCGTGTCTATCATTTTAACTTCTTTGCTTGATACTTTTAAAATTTTTAAAACATCATTGCTTTCATTTTTGTCAAAATAAAATTGTTCAATATAAATTTTTTCTTCATTATCAATCGCTGCTCGTGGCAAGTGTTCTAATAAAAATTTGTACTCAATTTCTTTCAAAGTTTACCTCCAAACATTTGTATTATATTACATTTAATGATATAATTCAAATATCAAAATTTTATAGAAGGTATAATTATGAGTTATAATGAAATGGACTTAAATCTTATAAAAGTTTTTTTGGCAGTATATGAACATAGGAGTATTTTGCTTGCAAGTAAAAAGTTATTTATATCACAGCCGGCTGTCACGAAAAGTATTAAAAGGCTAGAAGATTATTTGGGTGGCAAACTATTTATTAGAACTCCTCATGGCGTGGTGCCAACAAAGGAGGGTGAGGAATTTAATAATGCATGTTATAATTCCATGAGAATTTTAAACAATGGCATAAACAAATTTTCATCCCTTTCCAATTTAAATGAGGGCAATTTAAATATTGGTTCAAGTTCAACAATTATAAGAAAAATATTATTAAATTTTATTGAAAAATTTAACAAAAAATATCCTAACATTGTAATATCAATTACGGATGCCAACAGTGAAAAACTTGTTAGATATGTAAAGAATAACGTAACCGATTTGGCAATATTAAATTTGCCCATAAAAGATGTTGAGAACTTTCACGTCACTCCTATTTTTGAAACCCACGATTGTTTTATTGCATCAACTAGTTTTGAAAAAGATTATATTGATAAAGATAGTTTGAAAAATGAAACAATTATAGTTCAAAAAAGGCCATCTAGCAACCGTGATTACTTTGAAAAAATGTGTATTGAAAACAACGTGGAAATTAAGCCGAGTTTTGAAATTGGCAGTTTTGGATTAATTACTGATTTTGTAGAAAAGAACATGGGTATTGCTTACACCATTAAGGAATTTGTTTTGGATGACGTTAAAAATGGCAGAATAAAAATTTTAAACACAAATTTCATTTCAAAAAGCAGGCAAATTGCTGCAATAACATCAAACGTTACGGTTAATAGTTTTGCTTGTGAAAGGTTTATAGATGAACTCAAGAAGGAATTTAATAAAAATTAAGCCATTAACTAATTTTACTTTCAAAATATTATTGACTAATTTTATTGTTTTTGTTATTATAAACAAGTATTCATTTAATACAAAGAGGAGTTATGGAAAACACACAAGATTTATTTAGAGAAGAAGATATTAGAAAAGAAAAAATTAAGGCATTAAAGGAACAAGGTAAGCATCCTTTTGCGGATAAATTTGAAGTAACACATAGTTTAACTGAGGCAAAAAAACTTGAAGTTGGTTCAAAAGTTAAAGTTGCTGGTAGAGTGATACTTAAAAGGGTTATGGGTAAATTTTCATTTATTAAAATTGGCAATGTTTTTGATATTTTGCAAGTAAGTTTTAGCCGAAATGAAATTGATGAAGAAGGTTATACATTTTTTAAAAAGCAATTAGATATTGGTGATTTTGTTGGAATTGAAGGCGAACTCTATTTAACTCAAACAGGAGAACTAACAGTTAGAACTGAAAAATTTGAGTTGCTTTCAAAAGCCCAAAAACCGCTACCAGAAAAATTTCACGGCTTAAGTGACACAGAAGCAAAATACAGGGAAAGATATTTGGATTTAATTGCAAATGAAGAAACAAGAAAAGTTTTTATTGGAAGAAGTAAACTTGTTGCATTTATTCGAGACTTTTTGCAAAAACATGATTTTGTGGAGGTTGAAACACCAATAATTCAAAGTGCCGTATGTGGTGCAAGTGCAAAGCCATTTTTAACACATCACAATGCCTTGGATAAAGAATGCAATTTGCGTATTGCCCCAGAAACATACTTAAAACAAGTAGTTTGTGGTGGTTTTCCAAGAGTTTTTGAGGTTGCACGTTGCTTCCGTAACGAAGGTATGGACCCAAGCCATTTACAAGAATTCACACAAGTTGAGTGGTATGCTAGTTTTTGGAATTTTGAGGATAACATTAAGTTCTATTCTCAGTTTGTTCGCGAAATGACAACTTACATGCTCGGCAAACCAGAAATTGTTGTTGGTGGCAATACTTATGACCTTTCAAAAGAGTTTAAAAGAGTTAATTATTGCGAAGCACTTTCTGAAAAACTTGGCTTTGATATTTTAGCACCGGAAACCGTTGAAGAACTTAAAGAAAAGGTTATTGCAACAAAATTGTTTAATGATGGCGATATTAAAATTTTAAAAACTATGGGTGCGGTTATAGATTTTGCTTACAAACGTCTTGTAAGGCCTAATATTATAGAGCCAACTTTCCTTTATAACTATCCAGCATGCTTAGTGCCACTTGCAAGGCAAAGTGACTCTAACCCAAAAGTTATTGAAATGTTCCAATTCTTAGTTAATGGTGAAGAACTTTGTAAGGCATACAGCGAACTTGTTGACCCTGCAATTCAAAGAGCAAATCTTGAAGAACAAGCAAAAGCAAAAGCCGCTGGTGATGATGAGGCTATGGATATTGACGAAGCATTTCTTTTATCAATGGAGCACGGTATGCCACCTATGAGTGGTCTTGGCATGGGTATTGATAGATTACTTGTTATACTTTTCCAGCAACCATCAATAAGAGATGTTGTGCTTTTCCCTATAATGAAATAATAAATAAAAGTCATAGTTATTGCTATGGCTTTATTTTTTCATTTATTTATTTCCAATACTACATTTTTTTTATTTATTTCTTTATATGCAATATAAAAACTTGCTGAAATTTAAATAAATTGATAAAATTAAAATATGAAGATAAAAATTATTAATGCAATTATCATAAAAAATTTTGATACCGAACCATTTTTTGGCGAACTTGTAATTCAAGATGATAAAATTATAGACGTAGGCCAATCATGCTTATGTGATGTAGAGAAAACTATTGATGCAAATGGCAATATAATTATGCCGGGCTTTGTAAATGCACACACACATGCCGCAATGACTATTTTTAAAGGTATAGCAAGTGGTGAAAAACTTGAAAACTGGCTTGCCACTATGCAAAGAAAAGAAAAAGAGTTATCTGGCAGTGATGTTTATAATGCAAGTTTGCTTGCTTGTTTGGAATTTGCAAAAAATGGAATAACAACAATAAATGATATGTATCATTTTTATGATTATTCTGCAAAAGCTTTTGCGGATGCTGGCATAAGGGCTGTTGTTGGGGTTTCTCAAAGATACAACATGAATAAATTTATAACCGAGCAAAAGTTGGAAGAGCTATATAATAGTATAAACAGCATTAGCCCACTTATAACGGCCGACTTTTATTGTCACGCAACTTACAGTTGTAATGAAAACATGTTTGGCGTTATAAATAAACTCGCATCAAAGTACAACAGTTTTGTGTCAACTCATGTTAGTGAAACTCTTGAAGAAGTTGGAAGATGTGCCACGTTAAATAACGATATGTCGCCAATTGAACTGCTTGAAGATTATGGTTTTTTTGATAGAAAATCTCTTGCAATTCACGCAACAAATGTTAGCGCAAAAGATATTCAAATTTTAGCAAAAAATGGAGCAAGTGTTTGTGCTAATTTTGGTAGCAACCATAAACTAGCAAGTGGAGTTTGCCCAATTTATCAAATGAGTAAATATGGCGTTAATGTTTGTTTGGGTACGGATGGCAGTGCAAGCAATAATAGGCTTGATATGTTTAGGGAAATGTATTTAGCAAGCACAAGTCAAAATATTTTGCTATCTAATGCAAACTGTTTTAAAGCAAAAGACATTTTAAAAATGGCAACAGTAAACGGCGCAAAAGCGTTAGGGCTAAACAATGTTGGAACTTTAGATGTTGGCAATTTTGCCGATTTAATTATGCTTAATGCAAACGATGTTGATGGTATAATTGATAATGACATTTTTGATAATTTGGTGTATACTTATGGTACAGAAGATATTTTAATGACAATCGTAAATGGCAAAATTATATATCAAAACGGTAAGTACTATTTTAATAAGTCAAAAAGTAATATTTTAAAAAATGCAAAAAAAGTTTTAGAAAAATTCAAATAAAAATAATGGAGATAATATGCAGTACAACATAAACGCAAGTGAAGATGTAACAAAGATGTTAAGTTTTGCAAGTGAAGCGGCAAGAAAATACAATGCTGGCGAAATTGCAACAGAGTATCTTGTTTTTGGCATTTTACAACTTAAAGGTTCCAATGCTCAAAAACTATTGGATGACTTTGGCGTGCTTGACATTGAGTTCGAAGCTATACTTAGCGAAAGCAAGACAGATGACGATTTGGTTAAAAGTCCAGAACTTACACCAAAAAGCAAAAAAGTTTTTGTAAGGGCTCAAAACCTGGCAAAAGAATTAAATAGTCCTGTTGTTGATACTGAGCATATTTTGTTTAGCATTTTAATGGCTAGCGATTGCGTGGCAGTTAATATTTTGGACAAGGTTTTTAATGTAAATATAATTGATTTAAAAACCAAATTACTTGCCAGCATAAAAGAAAAGGACAGTTTGTTAAAAGAAAAACAAATCAAAAACGGTGTTGGTATTTTTGGTGAAAATTCTAAAAACAAAGATGCCCAAATTGATGAAAAATCTGTTGCAAACAGTGCTAAGAACGACCCCTTATTTGACCTGGGCGTTGATTTAACAGAAAAGGCAAAGCAGGGAAAGATTGACCCTATTATTGGCAGAGACAAAGAAATTGAAAGACTGATTGAAATTTTGTGTAGAAAAACAAAAAACAATCCTTGTTTGATTGGTGAGGCAGGAGTTGGAAAAAGTGCGGTTGTTGAAGGTTTGGCACTAAAAATAATTGCTGGTGAAGTTCCAGCAGAATTAAAGGACAAAACCATTTTTTCTTTTGATATTAGTGGACTTATGGCTGGCACAAAATTTAGGGGTGCATTGGAACAAAAACTTAGAAATGCAATAAATGAGATTATTCAAAATGGCAAAATCATTGTGTTTATGGATGAAATTCATACACTGGTTCAAACCTCAAGTGAAAAAGGAGAAGTTTCTCCAGCGGATATTTTAAAGCCATATCTTGCTCGTGGAGAAATTAAGACCATAGGCGCAACAACCACTGATGAATATAAAAAATATTTAGAAAAAGATAAAGCGTTAGAGCGTAGATTCCAACCTATTATTGTTAACCCGCCAACCAAAGAAGATACCTTTTTAATATTAAAGGGAATAAGAGATAGTTATGAACAGTTCCATGGTGTAAAGATAAATGATGATGCATTAAAAAGTGCTATTGAACTTAGTGATAGATACATAACAACAAGAAATTTTCCTGATAAGGCAATAGACCTTATTGACGAGGCAAGCAGTAGGGCAAAACTTTTTGATAACTCACTTCCAAGTGACGTTGTTGTGCTTGAAAAAGAAGTCCAAAAATTACAAAAAAAGAAGAAGCAAGCAATAGCGTCAGAAGACTATGAAAGTGCAATTGTTTTGCGAGAGAAAATTTTTTCGCTTAAAGCCGAAATTGAAAAATTGAACAATTTTTATGGCACAAGTGATATAAAAAGAGTTGTGGGAAGTGATGACGTTGCAAATATTGTTTCACTTTGGACATCAATTCCTGTTGCAAAACTAACCGAAACTGAAACTCAAAAATTGTTAAATTTAGAAAACATTTTGCAAAACAGAGTGATTGGGCAAAGTGAAGCAGTTTCAAGCGTTTCTAAGGCAATTAGGAGAAACAGAGTTGGTTTAAAAACCAGCAAAAGGCCAATTGGTTCTTTCTTATTTTTGGGTCCTACGGGTGTTGGTAAAACAGAACTATCCAAAGCAGTTGCTGAAGCACTTTTTGATGACGAAAACAACCTTGTTAGGCTTGATATGAGTGAGTATATGGAATCTAACAGCATAACAAAACTAATAGGCTCACCTCCCGGATATGTTGGATATGAAGAAGGCGGTCAGTTAACCGAAAGTATAAGAAAAAAACCATTTTCTGTTGTTCTTTTAGATGAAATTGAAAAGGCTCACAAAGACGTTTTAAATCTATTGTTGCAAATTTTGGATGACGGCAGACTTACTGACGGACAAGGCAGGCTTGTTAATTTTCAAAATACAATTATAATAATGACCAGTAACATTGGAAGTTATGAATTAGAAGAAATGCTAAAAAATGCATCATCTGCAGGCGAAAGCGATGATATAATTCAAAAATATTTAAAAGATTATTTAAAACCAGAACTTATAAACCGAATTGACAATATCAGTGTTTTTAAAAGTTTGGATAAAGAGAGTTTAGCAAAAATTGCAAAGATAATGTTAACGTCCTTACTACAACAACTAAATTCAATGAGTATCAATTTGAAGTTAACCGAAAAAGCGTTAGATTATTTAATAAGCAAAGGATATAATGTAGAATTTGGCGCTAGGCCACTAAGAAGGCTTATAGAACAAGAAATTGAGTCAGTTATTGGCGAGGCAATTTTAAGAAAGGAGTGCATAGCAAAATGCACAATTGTAATAGATGAAAGTGACGGTAAACTATTATTCAGTTATGTATAACTTACATAATAGTTCCAAAAAATATTTTATTTAATTAACTGTTATGTTATAATATACATATGGAGAGGAAATTATGATTTTACGAAGATTGATAAAAGGATTAATTGGACTAGTATTAACAATTATTCTTGTTGTTGGTGGCACCATTTTAATTGTTAATGCTAAATATGGAATAAATATAATTTCAGTAGCAAAATCTTTAGGCAAACTTGGTGGTGACGTTGATGTAACAACTTTGGCGCCAAAAGCACCAAAAGAGGCAGATTATGCACCAACCATGCATGTAATTAATGATGCCCTTGCGGGATTTATCACATATGATGAAGAGGAGCAAAAATACTCAATAAGTAGTTCCGCAAGCCCACTCAGTAAGGATTTAAAACTTACAGATACCCAGGTTTGTATTTTAATAAACTGGATATTGGAAGGTCAAGAAGGCAGTATGAATGTCAACATCGCCGGCAAGGAAGTTGACTTAAAGGAATACGATTTTAAAGTTGTTCAAATTCAGTTCACGGAAGGCGCGGAAGGTGCAATAAATTACAATGTTGTTATGAGCATTAGCCTTACAAAGATAAAAGACAAAATGAACGGTTTTCCTTTTAGTTTATTAAAAGGTAAAGTACCAGATACTTTGTATCTTTCATCAACTGTTTCCGTTTTAAAAACCGCAGGAGCATTTAAATATGAGGTTTCAAGTGTAAGCCTTGCACTTAACAACATGACTGGTGATGAAGTTGATAAATTGTTTAAACTGTTAAACATATTTGTTGGCGTTGGTGACGTTTCGACATTTAATTTAAGTTTGGGCAAGAGTTTTGTTGATGCTTTAATTGGAAATGCGGATGTCAGTGGTTTAACATATTCACTTGCAAGCAGTAGCGGTTCCAATATTGCGGACTTTACTTTTGAAAAAGTAGGCGAAACAATATATTATGTAATGAAAAAATCATTATAAGCAAAAACAACTTCAAAAAGGAAATTAACGTTTCCTTTTTAGTTTTTCAGGAAAAAGGTTATGAGTAAAAAATATATTAAGATTAAAGAAAATAATGCCGAATTTGTAAAAAAAATGGTTAAAAATGATAAAAATTCGCAAATTTTTGATGAAAATAAGAGATTTTTTGTGCCCAATGCTGTTTTAGGTATGGTAAAAATTGAAGGTGAAGAGCACAATCATTTGGTTAATGTTATGCGATATAAAGTTGGAGATGAAATAATTTTAATATGCAATGATGATTATGATTATTTTGGCACTATTGTTGAAGTGTCAAAAAACTATTCACTTGTGGAAATAAAAAATAAGGTGCTTAACAAATCAAATCCTAGCATAGATGTCACTGCTTTTGTTGCCGTAAACAAACGTGAGCCAATGAGTTTAATGATAAGGATGCTTAGCGAGTTAGGTGTATCAAATTTTGTTCCTTTTACATCAAAATGGACGCAGGCGCAAGATGCAAACGAAAAGTTGGAAAGATTTCAAAAAATTGCTGATCAAAGTGCAAAGCAATGCAGAAGAAGTAAAACATTAAAAATTATGGAAGTTAGAAGTTTAAGCGAAGTTTGTGAAACATTTAGTGAATACGATGCAGTATTTTTTGCGTATGAAAAAGAAGACACACTAAATTTGCAAACGTATTTTGCTACACACAGTCAACCATTAAAAAAGGTTGCTTTCATAATTGGCGCTGTTGCTGGTTTTGATGTGGACGAAGCAAAAAAAATAGTTGATAGTGGCGCAATATCAATAAGTTTAGGTAGGCGTATTTTAAAAGCGGATACTGCGTGTGTTGCAATTGGATCAATTTTAATGAACTCATTAAAATATTAAATTCATTTTTTAAAAAAACTATTGTTAAAAAAATAGGTATTTAATCAATACCTATTTTAATTTACATTTCAAAATAATGAAGCGTATTTAATATACATATTTAAATTTTCTTACGCAACTGTTTAGGGTAGTGGTTTTTAATTTTCTTTTGACTTACTTTTCCGAAACAAATTGAGATACCACCATAAGTTAACAGCACCCATCCATCATCAATCTGTGTGATTAATTCATAGCCTTCCAAATACTTTTTAGCATCACTTTCAGTTATGTCAAAAACTCTTTTACATTGTTCTGGCTTTAAAAAGTGTGACAAATGTAAACTTGGTGTAAAAATATTTTTAATACATCGCCCCAAATATACTCCTGTTGAAAGAACTTTTAAACCATTTAAATCAAGCGTAGAATTTGCATATATATCATCATCAAAAACAACAAAATTGTCAAAACAAAAATTTAAATATTTTTTTTCAAACTGCTTAAAAATTTCAATTTTTTCTTTATTTTTATGCAAATTTTGCTGTTTTTTACTTATTTTTTTATCATTTTTACAATCCAATAACATGTTTTCGTTTTTATTGACATCAGATTTTTTCTTTTTTATAACCGCAAAAAAGTGCCCTTCGCCATCAATATGGTAAGGATAAAGTCTTGCACAATTTTTAAGACAACTGATGCCAGATATTTCAATTCCATTATCGAAATTAAATTTTTTGTGGTCTATGCTTATAAGTTCCAAGTCACTGTGGTTGCTAAGTAAATAGTTTACAACCATTTCATTTTCTTCAATGCTAAAAGTGCATGTGGAGTACACCATAGTTCCACCACATTTAAGCATTTTGTAGGCACTTTCCATAATCTCTTTTTGCCTATTCATACACAGTTTTGGCGTGTTTTCGTTCCATTCAGTTATTGCCTCAGCATTTTTTCTAAACATTCCTTCGCCAGAGCATGGAGCATCAACAAGAATTTTGTCAAAAAAATTTTTAAATTTATTTTCTAGATCTTTTGGCGAGTGATTTGTGACTATAACGTTTCCAAATCCAAGCCTGTGTACATTTTCAACCAAAGTTTTTGCACGTTGTTGCACAATTTCGTTGGAGATTAAAATCCCATTGTCAAAGTTAAGTTTTTCTGCAATTTGAGTTGTTTTACCGCCCGGGCTTGCGCATAGGTCCAAAACCACATCACTTGGCAAAATGTTTAAAAATTCAACAGGTGCCATTGCGCTTGGCTCTTGCAAATAATATGCGCCCATTTCGTGCAATAAATTTTTGCCAAGTTTAATTTCCTTGTCAAAATAAAAACCGGTTTTGCACCAATCAATTTGTTTTAAGCTGCAAGAAATATTGAATTTTTTTAAAAAATTTTCCAAATTTTCTTCATTTATTTCTAAATTATCCAATTTTCTTAAATTAAATCTAACACCGTTTTTTTTGTCGTCATTATAGCAATTCAAAAGTTTTTCAACGTTCAAATTTGGTATTTGATTTAAACTTTCATAATATTTTTTATAGTTATTTTGTTTGTCAATTTTTTGGTTCATAAATTCACTCCATTGTTTGGGAATAATAAAATCATCTTGTTTTTAAATTAAATGTTTTAGTTTATTGATTTTTAAATTAAAAAGTGTTATTATAGTTGCGGTGTACATGTGGCTATAGTTCAGTTGGATAGAGCGTCCGCCTCCTAAGTCTTTGTTAAAACCCCTCATATAATAACTCAAAACTATTGATTTTACTAGCGATTTTATAGAAAGACGAAAAATATTTTTCAAAAAAACCATCCTTTTGTCATTTTTAACACAAATTTTATAAATTTGTATACATGTTTGCTTAGTTCAGAGGACAGAGCACTTTATCCTAAGTATCGACTTGGACATAATTAAAATCTCTAAACATCCCTAAAACACTGACAATTTGCAAGTAATCCAAACTCACACAAAACCAAAGTTCACCAAAAATTCACCCTAACCAAATAAAAATCTCAATATGTGGATATAGCTCAGCTGGATAGAGCGATCGCCTCCTAAGCGATAGGTCGGCAGTTCAAATCTGCCTATTCACACCAATTTTTTTTATATCAATTGTTTTTAATAATATTTCTGATTTTCATTTTAAATTTTTTTGTGATAAATTTTGGGGGGTTGAAATTTTATTTTTTTTATGGTATAATACAGAGTATATTATAGTATGGGAGTTAGATTATGAACTTAAATTACAGATTAAAAGATTTGACTGCGCAATTTAAGAATATTGAGGATAGCGATGGTTTTACTTGTGATGAAGAAGGTAGAGGAATTATAAATGTAGGCGCTGAAAATTATGATGATATTTTTTCTCCATATTGTTTTAAGGGTGGAGATACTTTATCACTGGAGATGGTAGAATATTTATGGGAAAAGCAAGCCGTTATTCCGTTAGATTATGATTTGACTTTGAGATTTAATGTTAAAAATGCAAATGAATCTAAACAAAAGGAGATTCAAACCGCTGTTAAAGAAAATTATGAACATGATATAAGGGGTACAGAACAAAAGTTGCACAGATTGAAAATGCTATCCATTTGGTTTATCATTTTTGGAATTGTGTTTATGGCAGGATATTTGCTTACAGTTAGTTTTGCACCTAAATTGATTGCTATTTCATTTGTTTTAGACCTATTTTCTTGGATATTTATGTGGGAAGGCATAAGAGCATTCTACCTAGATACTCGAAATTTAAAATTGGATAAATTAAAAGCACTGCGCCTAGGCGCTGCAAAAATAGAAGTTAAAGAGTTTGAGCCATATTAAAAATGTTCAATAGCAAATTTTTAAAATTTTTTCATAAAATATATAAAATCATTTGCTAAAATGTTGCATTTTATTTATAATAAAAGTGAATAAGTGCAACATTTTTAATGTTAGCACAAAAAATAGTTCTAAGTTAGTTTGTTGTTAAAAGCATTGAATTGTCATCCTGACCTTACATTCTGCACTTTTTAGGAAGGATCCCAATCTTATGTCATCCAGAGGAACTAAGTGACGTAGGGATCTCCGCACCTGTGGCATTCTTTCATTAAAGTGAAAGATAGATGAGGAGCAGTTCAGCGGTTGAGATTCTTCGTGAGCCAAGAAAATAGTGTGCCTTAGAATGACATTGAAAAGAGGCTGAACGACATATAACAGCAGAACTTTAAAAAGGAGATTTTTATGAATAATGAAAGAAAAACCTGCATAGGGGGGGGGGTATAAGCTTTTAGTTGTAAGCATAGCAATGCTCCTTTTTGCTGGAATGTTTTTGATATTTAACAGCGCCACCATCCGCAGACAATCGCCTGCATCTGACGGCACTGTTTTTGCAGGTTTGATTGAAGACGTAAGTGCTGGGCAAACAGTGGTTGATAAACTTGTTTATGAAGCAGATGGGGCTAATGCAAAAGTTGTTGGGTATAGAAATGGTATATCGGGAACTTTAAAAATTCCTAGCACTGTCACTTTAACGGGTGAGCAATCTGCAAGAAGTGTTGTAAAAATTGGTGAGAGTGCCTTTTATGGCTGTTCTGGTTTGCAAGTTGTTATAATACCGGATAGTGTCACTGTAATAGATTCGATGGCATTTTATGAATGTCAAAGTTTAACGACCGTTTATATGTTAGGCCAGAATGTAGCTCTAAATGGGTATAGTGATGATATGTATCCTTTCTTTTGTAACGCTGACGATGAGTACTGGAATAGTGGTGATTTAGTTAATGGAGGGTATTTGATTTACGTTACCAGCGCTGGTTACAGCAATTATACCAGTCAAAATGCGAGCGATATGTGGCAGGAATACAATAGCAAAAATGTTATCAAACAAATTGATCCAAGTGGTTTGCTTGTTCAACGTGTAGATGACACCGGCGCATTTGGTCCTTTTGAAGAGTATTGTAGGATTGTAGGCTATGCAGGTTCAACAACCAGTTTAACCATTCCTTCAACAATAACGCTGGATGGTACACCTTGTGAGGTTTTAGAAATAGGCAGAGAAGCATTTAAAGGAGTTAGTTTGAATAGTGTAACGATACCTGGTTGTGTTCAAACGATAAACGGGGGCGCTTTTGATGGCTGTGGTCTCACATCAGTAACTTTAAATGAAGGACTGATTGGCGTGGGTGGTAGTGCCTTCAAGGGGAATAATTTTACCACTATAACAATTCCATCTACAGTTAGCGCTATTGGAAACTGGGCTTTTGTGGGTTGTAATTCTTTGACAAGTGTTTATTTTAAAGGAGGTGTTGATCTTTTAGATTACGGAGAATTTGCCGATGATCCTGGTTTTTTCAAAGTCAATGAATATGATGGCGAATTTAGATCAGGAGTAAGCTCAAGCACTGTTGGCATATACGTTCCTGAAGATTATTTAAGTGACTATATTTCAGTGGCAGAAGGTTATGACGGACGTAGTTGGGGCTTGTATACTGATTTGCTTAAAGGATATGATCCTAGTTCAAATTCTGGTGAAAACACTGGTGTTGTTGCCGATATAGTTTTGCCTAGTTTTATGGTTATAGTTTTGATTGGTGCAATTGTTATTGTTGCAAAAAGAAGAAAAATAGCTTACTAATATATAAATTAAACAGCAACCAATTTGTGTTGCTGTTATTTATTTAAAGCAGATTACGTTAAAGGAATTGATATGAAATTTAAAAAAAGAATAGTGTTTGCTGTCATTTTTTCAATATTTCTTTGTTTGTGTGGGGCAAACATTATTTTTTGTGCTAACGGAAAGGCATTGCAAAGTGTTTTTGCAGATGAAACTTTGCCAACCGCCTATTGCATAAGGGATGAATACATTTTGCCAACGCAAAATCAATCAGCCCAAAATTTGTGTTGGGATTTTACTTTAAGCACATCTTTGTCAAACGCGATAATGAAGCACACAAACCAATATTTAGATGTATCTGAGGCATACATTTCAAATGTAAGGTCTATTGCAATTCCAGATACTACTTGTCCTGGTGGTCCAGGGTCATTTCCACAATACAACAACAGATGCAGAGATTATGGCGTTGTGCTTGAGCAAGATTTTAACTATGAAACAAGTTTTTGGATGACAAAAGAAAACAATACTGATTTTTATAATTTTTACAAAAATTATGCTGATTTGGAACTTATTAAAAATTATGAAAGAGTTGGATTTAATACATATAGGGAATTGCAACCTTATGAAAGATATCCAGTTATTAGCGCAATTAAAAGCCACATTTATAATTATGGTTCTGTTATGGCTGACTGCAAGTGGCAAACTGCAAGCACAACATTGGTTAAAAATGGCGTAAACAAGGTAGTTTACTATAAAAAACCAGTTTCAACAACTAATAGCATACATAGTATATCTATAATTGGTTGGGATGATGAGATATCTGTAGTTTTTAACAATAAAACCTATACAGGTGCTTGGATAATTTTAAATAGTTATGGTAGCACCAGCGGAATAGACGGTGTATTTTATTTAATGTATGATGATGAAGATGTTTATGCCTTTATGGCCTATAAATACACAGAAAACCCAGATTGTAATTTTGAAATTACATCAGTAAACTCAAACGCAGTTTGCAATGTAAATTTTAAAGGAAAATATTATGGCAATTTGGAGGCTGAAACAGCACAAACAAAACAAAAAAATATATTTTACAACACAAATAATGTTGCACTTAATTACGATTATAAAGCAAATAACGGCTACAGCATAAAACAAATTGATGTTTATAATTTGGGTGTTGATATCACTGACAAGTTTAACATAAGTTATAACAATAATAGTTTTAGTATTTTGTCATCAAATTGTGATATTGGGGCATACAAGGTTAAAATTACGTTAACTAATGGAGAAGAAGAAATTTTTTCCAATACAGCATTTTATGTTTGTGATGGAA
>DMLH01000059.1 GCA_003453435.1 Clostridiales bacterium
CTGGATTACTTCTTGGCGTTCTACCTATTGGCGTTTGGTCAATGCAAATTACTTTATCAACATACTCTAAGCCAAGTATATCATCATACTTACCTTCCGTTAATTTAGAGCCATTAAGCCTGTTAGAAAGTGCTGGGAAAAGTATTTCGTTAACCAAACTACTTTTTCCGCTTCCACTAACACCTGTAATGCAAATAAGTTCCCCTAGCGGGAATTTCACATTTATGTTTTTTAAGTTATTTTGCTTTGCACCAATAACCTCTAAGTAATTGCCATTTCCTTTTCGTCTTGCGCTTGGAATAGGAATTTCAAGTTCTTTTCTTAAATATTTTGCGGTTAAAGATTTTTTAGATTTTAAAATTTGCTGAAATGTGCCTTCTGCAACAACTTCACCTCCGTGAACACCTGCATAAGGTCCAATATCAACAATATAATCTGCATTTCTAATAGTATCCTCATCATGTTCAACAACAATCAGTGTATTACCTAAATCTCGCAAATTTTTAAGCGTTGCAATAAGTTTTAGGTTATCCCGCTGATGCAATCCAATACTAGGCTCGTCTAAAACATATAACACACCAACAAGACCGCTACCAATTTGAGTTGCTAGCCTTATTCTTTGTGCTTCACCGCCAGAAAGTGTTGATGCGCTCCTTGTTAATGTTAAATAATCAAGCCCAACATTAAGCAAAAAATCTAACCTTGCATTTATTTCTTTTAAAACATCCTTGGCAATTATTTTTTGCTCCTCTGTTAACTCCACATTAGACAAAAATTCTTTTATTTTAGCAATGCTCATATCAGTTACTTCAAAAATGTTTTTGTCACCTATTTTAACACTTAGCGCTTCCCTGTTAAGCCTTTGCCCATGACAGCCCTCGCAAGGCATATCTTTCATATACTTGCTTATTTCTTGTTTTGTATATTCGCTGGTTGTAGTTCTAAAACGCCTCTCTAGATTTGGAATTACACCCTCAAAACTTTTTATATAACTTCCAACAAAAGTTCCACTTTTATATTCAATTTCAAGTTCCTCGCCGTTATTTCCATACAAAATCATATTTTGTATATCTTTTGACAAATCTTTAAATGGTGTATCCAAACTAAAACCATAGTATTTTGAAAGTGCGTTGAAATACACTTTTGTAAAGTCGCTAGAACTTAAATTCCAACCTGAAACCGTACAAGCGCCTTCTCTAAGGCTTCGCCTTCTGTCACCAATAACAAGGTTTGCATCAATTTCTTTTTTAATTCCTAAACCAGCACAAGTTTTACAAGCACCATAAGGAGTGTTAAAACTAAATAATCTTGGCGATATTTCGCTAAAAGAAAATCCACACTCTGGGCACGCAAACTTGTTTGAGTACAATTCCTCCTTATCATCATGACTAACAACCGCTTTTCCATCACTTAATTTTAAGGCTGTTTCAATACTTTCGGCAATTCTGGAATAACTTTCTGGCTTTAAAATTACTCTATCTATAACAACACTAATGTCATGCTTTTTGTTTTTATCCAAAACAATGTCATCATCCAAACTCAGTATTTTTCCATCAACATTAACTTTACTGTATCCACTTTTTCTTAATTTTTCAAAGTCGCTTGCAAAAGCACCTTTTTTGCCCACAACCATTGGGCTAGATATCACAATTTTTGTTCCGTCGCCGTAAGACAAAACTGAATTCATAATTTGATCTATGCTTTGCTTTTCAATAATCCTATTGCAATTAGGGCAATACGGCCTTCCAATGTTTGCAAAAAGCAATCTAAAATAATCGTAAATTTCAGTAATTGTACCAACAGTGGAACGCGGATTTTGACTGGTTGTTTTTTGATCAATTGCAATACAAGGCGAAAGCCCATCTATTCTTGTTACATTTGGTTTTTCCATTTGCCCCAAAAACTGCCTAGCATAACTAGACAAACTTTCCATAAATTTTCTTTCACCTTCCGCAAAAATAGTGTCAAAAGCAAGCGTACTTTTTCCACTTCCACTAACACCAGTAAAAACAATAAATTTGTTTCTAGGCAAAGTTACAGATATGTTTTTTAGGTTATTTTCTTTGGCTCCAATAACCACAAGTTTTTCATCCATATTTTCTCCATTTTGTAAAAATTGTTATTTATTTTGCGTTTTTTATTCTTTTTTTAATAAAAATTGGGCATTTTTTATGTTTTTGTATAATTTTTTTCTAAAATTGCATTTTAACAATTAAATGCTATTTATAAATTTTTGGTTTTATTTTGCAAATCTTTTAGTTCTTGAATTTGTTCTCTTATAAGAATTGCTCTTTCAAAATCAAGTTCTTTTGCACATTGATTCATCAATACATTAAGTTTCTCAATTCGATGAGGAATACTTTTAACATCAATTTTTGTATCTTGAATTTTCTTTGTTATTTCCAAAGTATTTGTTATTGGTTTTACAATTGTTTTAGGTACAATGTTGTGTTCAATATTATATTGATTTTGTATATTTCTTCTTCTTTCTGTTTCGTCAATTGCTCTTTGCATACTGCCGGTTATTTCATCGGCATACATTATAACACGCGCCTCGCTATTTCTTGCTGCCCTACCTACCGTTTGAATTAGTGACGTTTCACTTCTTAAAAAGCCTTCTTTGTCGGCATCAAGAATTGCCACAAGTTTTACTTCTGGAATATCAAGTCCTTCCCTTAAAAGATTTATTCCGACAACAACATCAGTCTCGCCTTTTCTCAGTGAATTAATAATTTCGATACGCTCGAGCGTATCAATTTCACTATGAAGATATTTAACTTTAATTTTAAAGTCTGTTAGATAACTAGTTAAACTCTCACTCATCTTCTTGGTTAATGTTGTTACAAGAACCCTGCCATTTGTGGCAACCACTTTTTTTATCTCTGCAATTAAATCATCAACTTGGCCTTCTGTTTTCCTTATTTCTATTTTTGGGTCCAACAGTCCTGTTGGTCTAATAATTTGTTCAACCACTTGACCTGCAAGACCTAATTCATATGGCGCTGGAGTTGCTGATACATATATGGCTTGCCCAATTTTTGAGTTAAACTCATCAAATTTAAGAGGTCTATTGTCAAATGCACTTTTAAGCCTAAAACCATAGTCAACCAAATTTGTTTTTCGCGCTTTATCTCCGTTATACATTGCCCTAAGTTGTGGAATTGTTATATGGCTTTCATCAACAAAAAGCAAAAAGTCATCTGGAAAATAGTCAAGCAAGCAATATGGCGCTTCACCTATATTTCTGCCGTCAAAATATCTCGAATAATTCTCAATCCCGCTGCAATATCCCATTTCATGTATCATTTCAAGGTCATAATTTGTACGTTCTTTTAATCTTTGTGCCTCGATAAGTTTTCCTTGTTTTATGAATGATTCAACCTCTACTTCCGCATCTTTTTTTATTTGTGCAATAACTTTATCAAGGTTTTCACTTCCAACAGCATAATGAGTTGCTGGAAATATTAACATATGTTCAAGCTTGTTTACAGCACGCCCAGTAATTAGTTCAATTTCTTTAATACTTTCAATTTCATTATCAAAAAATTCTACTCTATAAGCGTATTCTGTAGTGTAACTTGGTATAATGTCTAAAACATCACCCCTAACCCTAAAAGTTGCACGTTTAAATTCAATATCATTTCTTTCATACTGTATGTTAATTAATTTTTTTATTACATCATTTCTATCAATTTTTTGATGTGGCCTTAACGATATACCAAGTCCCGAATACATTTCTGGGCTACCCAAACCATATATGCAACTTACTGATGCAACAATAATTACATCTCGTCTTTCCATTAAAGCACATGTTGCGCTGTGACGTAATTTATCAATTTCGTCATTTATAGATAAATCTTTTTCAATATACGTATCGCTTGAAACAATGTATGCCTCAGGTTGATAATAATCATAGTAAGAAACAAAATATTCAACCATGTTGTTAGGAAAAAATTCTCTAAACTCATTGCAAAGTTGTGCCGCAAGTGTTTTATTATGTGCAAGAATGAGGGCTGGTCTTTGAGTTTTTGCAATTACATTAGCCATTGTGAAAGTTTTTCCGCTACCTGTCACGCCAAGCAAAACTTGACTTTTTAAGCCATTATTTATTCCCTCAACAAGTTGTGCAATTGCTTTAGGTTGGTCACCTGTTGGAGCATATGAACTATGCAATTCAAACCTCTTATTTTCCATATAAAAATTATACCACATCACCTTATTATTTAAAACAAAAAACACATTAAGAATTTTTTTACCTAATGTGTTTTTATTTGTTTTATTGTTAACCAATTATAAAATCAGTTAATTTTCAAATTAATTACTTTCTTTGTTCTTTTTCTCGCTTGCATCTGGTGCATCTTTTGTTTTAACAAAGTATATAACCACACCAGCAAGTAATGCTACTGATACAACAATGAGAACAATACCCCATGTTTTTTCACTAACCGAAGAACTGCTTGATGTTGATTTAACTTCAAAATTATAAACAACATCATCACCTGTATTTCCAGCCTTATCTGTTGCTGAATATGTTAAAGTATAATTTCCAGCAGTGTCAAAACTATATGACCAAATGTCACTTTCTTTTGTCCAAGAAACTTCAGTTCCGTCTGGCTTTTTAAGCGTTATTGTAAGTCTGCTGTTATCAACCGCATCTTTACCTTGTGTTGCGCCATCAACATCATCAACTGTTGATACTTTTGACAAATCAATTGCAATTGTATCACCAATCATATATGAACTTGGCATGTTTTCACCGTCTACAATTATTGTAGGTGCTGTAACATCACCAACTTTAATTTCAAATGTTTTTGTTGCTGAATTTCCAGCAAGGTCTACTGCCTTGTATGTGACTGTATAAATTCCATTTCCTGTTGGTGCAAATTCATAGTGATCCTTGTTTGACTCATCAAGTATTACTTTAATTTCGTCACCATCTGGATTTTTAACAGTGATTTCTGGGGCTTCAATATCCTCATTATATTGATCTGTTGCTGTAAATAATGGAAGTTTTACATTAATTACTTGGTTATTTTCATCCTTATAAGGTGCTGTTTCTGGTATTATATATTCATCAGTTTCATTTATCACAATTTCTGGATTAATAGTATCAGCAACTGTAATTGTATACCAATCACTAAATGCTTCATTGTCGGCTGCATCTTTGCCAAGGAATCTTAATGTATATGTTCCGGCTTCTGTTGGTGTAAATTCCATAGTACCTTGACTGAATTTAGCGGCTGGATTGTTTGCTCCAAACTCAACTTTTGTTTCTGCAAGGTTATCAATAACTTGTCCATCATCACGAATTACTGGTGTTGGAAGAACATAGGTTTTTCCTAATTCCATTGTTGTTTCAAACTTTTCAACTTCTACAACTGGTGCTTTTGTGTCTTCAACTTCAAATTCCATTGAATTTATAAAAGTATTACCACCAAGATCTGTAACTGAAATTACAACTTGATATTTGCCTGCAACTGTTGTCACAAACTTTCCATCTTTAATTGTAAATTTAGAGCCATCATAAGTGTATTTAACACCTGAAACATTAACTCTGTTTCCATTTTTATCTAATACTTTTAGTGTTGAAGTCAAATACTCTGATGTATTAACCGTGTTATCATCTACGTCCTCAAATGTCATAGCGCCAATTGTAAGTTTTTCACCTTGGCCATGTCCGTCTAAAGCATTTGCAATATCTTGAAGATTTGTTGAAGCGCTTAATGTAGGTGCAACATTGTCATTAACTTCAAAAATTCTTACAACTTTGTATGCCCAAGCAACATTATTTTCTGTACTACCAACAGAATATTTAGCATCGTCTTCCGCACGGAATACAATTGTTAAATAACTATCTGTTGGAGTTTTTGAAACTTCCAAAGAATATTTTGATGTTTCTTTATCAAGTTTAAGTTCTGTTTTTTCTACCGTTTCAAAATCTGTTGAGTCATCGGCTTGTCCATAGTAATAGTAAACATTTTTCTTTACTTTTTCATCAATTACTTCTGGACTAGAAGAATCTGTTTTATAGTCAACAATTTTTGCTGGTTCAAATGTTATTTTTTCACCTGGTTTAACATTTTGGACTATACTTGGTAATGTGATTGATGGTGAAACATTGTCTTCGAGAGTGTCTGTGACAACAATTGTGTAAGACATATCTTTTTGTTTTCCTGCCTTATCTGTTGCACGATATCTAATTGTGTATTTTCCTTTTAAACGGAAAAGTACTGTTG
>DMLH01000061.1 GCA_003453435.1 Clostridiales bacterium
ATTGACATTGCAGACCTTATTGCAAGGGAAGATGTTGTTATTAATTTAACACACTGTGGCTATGTAAAAAGACTTCCTGTTGCTGAATACAGAGCTCAGCACAGAGCGGGCCAAGGTGTTATTGGAATAACCACCAAGGAAGAAGACTTTGTTGAAAAGATTTTTGTGACAAGCACACATGACACACTACTCTTCTTTACAAATATGGGAAAAGTTTATTCGCTTAAGGGTTATGAAATACCAGAGGCATCAAGGCAAGCAAAAGGAAGAGCGATAATTAATTTATTGCAGTTAACTCCAGGAGAAAAAGTGACAGCACTTATTCCCTTAAAAGAAAACGAACAAGGCTACTTAATGATGGCAACAAAAAATGGTCTAATCAAGAAAACAGCATTGGAAGAATTTGCAAGTATTAGAAAAGTTGGAAAAATTGCCATTAAACTCGTTGATGGGGACGAACTTATGTCTGTTGAGCTTACCAACGGAAGTGATGAGATATTGGTTGCAACGCACAACGGAAAATGTATTCACTTTGCCGAAACTGACGTAAGAGCAATGGGCAGAGACACACAAGGTGTTAAGTGTATGGACCTTGATGATGATGACTACATGGTAAGTATGATTCGAATAAAATTTGATAAAAATTGCGAAAAAACGCATGAAAATTGCGAAAAAACTGCAGAAAATGAACAAATTTTAACAAAAAATGAAAATGAAGCACAAAATGAAACAATGTATAAAGTACTTACAATAACAGAAAATGGTTATGGAAAGCGTAGTGATATAAGTAATTATAGATTGCAGATTAGAGCTGGTAAAGGTGTTAAAGCCGGAGTTCTAAATGATAAAACCGGTATGCTTGTAGGCCTTAAACAAATTTCACAAAATGATGACGTTATACTTATAAGTGATAAAGGTACTATAATTAGAGTAAATGGCAATGAAATTAGCGAATTCAATCGTGATTCACTTGGTGTAAGAGTTATGAAAGTTATGGAAGGTGAGAAAATTGTTTCTATGGCAATTACTCCTACGAATGAAGACAAAGACGTTCAAGCACAAGAAGAAGAAAGAGTTGAAAATTGCGAAGCCGAAACCGGTGAAGATAACATATCAGCAACACTCGAAAATAAACTAGAAAATGAAGAATTTAAACAAGAAAATGATGCGGAATAATCGAATAAAAGTTGCTAATAAAATAATATAGAACTAGCAAAACCTAACTTAAGTTTAAAAATAACGGCGTATAACCGTTATTTTTATAATATTTGTACATTAAAAATTTCAAAATTCGAAATGTATGTGGGTTTTATAAAATAAAATTATTTATATTGCGTCAGCAAAACCCATTCTTTAAGTATTAATAATTTGACAAATATCAATAAATATATTATATTAATATTATGAAAGATGATGAGGCTTTAAATGTGCTTTATAAAGTACTAAAAGATAATAACATAGAACCCAATAATGTAATGATTCAAAGATTTGAGAATTATTATAGTTATTTGGTTGAATATAATCAAAATGTTAATTTGACCGCAATAACTGAACGTTGTGCAGTTTATTTAAAACATTTTGCCGATAGCGCGGTATTTAGTAGCGCATATAATGTCGGTGCGCATGTTTGCGATATCGGTACTGGTGCAGGGTTTCCAGGTGTTGTGCTTAAAATTATTAGGCCAGATTTAAAACTTACATTAGTTGATAGTCTAAATAAAAGAATTACTTTTTTAAACGAGCTAATTGTTAGGCTGGGTTTGACTGATGTGACCTGCTTACATTATCGTGCTGAGGATATTGAATTTAAAGAGAAATACCTCAATTCGTTTGATTATGTTATCGCTCGTGCCGTTGCGAGTATGCCAACACTAACGGAATACTGCTTGCCATATGTAAAAGTTGGTGGACAATTTATCGCCTACAAAAGTGGCAATGTTAACACAGAACTTAACCAGGCAAAAAAATGTATAGAAATTTTGGGTGGAAAATTTAATAGATGCGAAAATTACAATGTCAATAATGAAATTGCAAGAACCATAGTTGTTATTGACAAGTATAACAAAACTTCTGCAAAATATCCACGCGGACAGAATAAGCCAAGACTAAAGCCTATACTATAGATAAAACGTGCCAGTAGCACGTTTTTTTTGTTGCCAAGCTCTTTTGAATGCCATTATTTAGTGTTTCACGTGAAACATTGATTATTATTAAAAATAGTTTATTTGAGTAATTTTTGTTGTTTCACGTGAAACAATTATATATTAACTAAGAAATTAACAAAAGTATTTTAAAATCAATTATTGTTACATTTACAATTTTGCTTGTATTTAGCAAAAACATTAATAAATAAGCTGTAAAATATGAAATAGTGATTGTTTCACGTGAAACAATAATGAATTGTTTGACAAAAAAATTATTTATGCTATAATATTAATGTAAAAGGAGATAATATGGGGAAAATTATTGCATACGCTAACCAAAAAGGTGGTGTTGGTAAAACAACGACCTGTGTTAATGTAAGTGCTTACTTGGCAACTATGGGTAAAAAAGTTTTATTAATTGACTTAGACCCACAAGGCAATGCTACCAGTGCGGTTGGATTAGATAAGGCTGATGATTTAAAAAGTGTTTATAACGTAATTATTGGCGAAAACTACATTGAAGAAGTTGTAAGGAAAACATGTGTTGATGGCTTAGATATATTACCAAGTGAAATAAATCTTGCCGGAGCAGAAATTGAACTTGTATCTATGGATAACCGTGAAAGAGTATTAAAGAACATACTCAATAGGTTAAAAAATTCGTATGATTATATCTGTATTGACTGCCCACCATCGTTAGGTTTGCTTACTGTTAATGCATTAACTGCTTGTGATTCGGTTATGATACCAATTCAATGTCATTTCTTCGCACTTGAAGGATTAACACAACTTATGAACACGGTTAAACTTGTTAAAAAACATTTGAATCCACAAATTGATGTTGAAGGTGTTGTGCTTACAATGAAAGATAACAGAAGCAATTTGGTTGCACAAGTTAGCGAGGAAATAAGGAAGTTTTTTGGTAAAAAAGTATTTAACACAGTTATACCTAATAATATACGATTGGCCGAGGCACCAAGTTATGGATTGCCAATTTGCAAATATGACGCAAAAAGTAAAGGCGGTGTAGCGTATAAGGAATTAGCAATTGAATTGCTAGAAAGAAATTCTAAAAAATAAAAGCGCATGATTAACAATTAGCGCAAAATGTTTAGCGCAATTAATTGTAAATAAGTTTAATTGGCGCGTAGTTGGGAGGAACTTATGAAAAAAGGATTAGGAAGAGGATTGGATAGTTTGTTTGGAGTTTATGGAAATGATGTGACTCAACAAGTTGGCCAAAGCAAAGTTGCTGATGCTGAAGTGGTTAAAATGCCGGGCGACTTGGATGGTGATTTAACTAACGACGTTGTTGTGCAGTTGCCACTTAGTGAAATTGATGTTAACACAAATCAGCCAAGAAAAGTTTTTGAAGAAAAAGCTATGAGGGAACTTGCAGATAGTATCAAAGTTCATGGTGTGATTCAGCCAATTATTGTTGTAAAACGTGGGCCAAGATTTATGATTATTGCTGGTGAAAGAAGATACAGAGCATCAAAACTTGTTGGTTTGTCAACAATACCTGCAATTGTTAAAAATTATACTGAAAGTGAAATTGCTGAAGTTAGTTTGCTCGAAAATTTACAGCGCGAAGATTTAAATCCTATGGAATGTGCACGCGCTATGAAGAAATTAATGGATGATTTTGCATGGACACAAGAAAAGGTTGCCGACAGATTAGGTAAATCCCGTCCTGTTGTTGCTAATACAATAAGACTACTTAATCTTGAGCCAGAAGTTATTCAAATGATTGAACAAGGAAAAATTTCTGCAGGTCATGCAAGAAGTCTTGTTGCAGTAACAGATAAAAAGGCACAAATTAAACTTGCCCATCAAGTATGTGCAAAAAAACTAACAGTTAGAGACTTAGAAAAAGCTGTTAAAAGTTCACGAGGTAGCAACACTGTTGCCAATCAATCAGTTGAACTTAGAGATTTGATTGATAAAATGAAAAGGGTTTTGGGAACTAAAGTTAGTGTTCTTGGCAATGACAACAGAGGTCGTATTTACATTGATTATTACAGCACTGCAGACCTTGACAGAATTAGCGAACTTCTTGACAAAATGTCTAAGTAGTTATTAAATTATAATAATTAATTACCAAAATTACAAAAAAGCAGAAAGAAAAATCCTGCTTTTTTATTTTTTATTTGTTAATCACGTTTTTGTTTTCTAGTATTTCTTCAACTTCTTTCAAACATTTTTTCATGTCGTTAAAAGAATATTCGAATGTTTCATCTTTGGTTAAATCGATTCCGGCTTTTGCAAGTATTTCGGTAGGGTATCCGTTGCAACCACTTTTTAGCATTTCGCGATATTTTTCTATCATATTGTTTTTGCCTTCTAAAATTGAGTTAGCGATGTAAACTGCGGAAATAAAACTAGTTGCATATTTGTAAACATAGTATGGAGAGTAGAAATGAGGTATTCGCTCCCATTCATGTATAATACAATCATCAATTTCAACAGTATTAGCAAAATGTTTTTTCAAAAGTTCAGTGTATTTATCATTTAAAATCTTTTCGCTTAATATTTCATCGTTTACAATTGCTTTATGTGCAAAGTCTTCAAATTCTGCAAACATTGTTTGTCTAAAAACAGTGCCTTTAAAATGTTGTAAATAGCTATCCAAATAAAATAACTTTTCCTCATTTGTTTTTGCATTTTTTATCATATACTTATTTAAAAGTATTTCGTTAACTGTGCTTGCAATTTCTGCAATAAAAATATCGTAATCGTGTTTTGGGTATGGTTGATTTTTTGAAGAATAATACGTGTGCATTGCGTGTCCTAGCTCGTGGGCGAGTGTTGATAAACTGTCATAGTCTCCGTTATCATTCAAAAATACGTATGGGTGAACGCCGTAAACACCAAGCATGTATCCGCCACTTTTTTTGTTTTTATTGGTACAAAAATCTATCCAATTATTTTCATATGCTATTTTTAACAAATTTTGATATTCTTTTCCAAGTGGGGATAATGCTTTTAAAACTATATGCTTTTGTTCATCAATTGAATACTTTTTATTAATGTTTTGCGATAGGGATTGATAAACATCTTCAAAGCCAAAATCTTCAATTTTTGTTGATTTTTTCAATAATTTGAAGTATTTTTGCTCTAAATTTATGTTTTTATCAACATTTTTTATTAAATTGTCAAAAAGTTCTTGTGGAATTTTTACACTTTCACTAAACATTTCAAATGTTGAATTGTACTTTCTAAGGTTGATATCACAGTTGATAAGTTTAACAAAATTAATATAATTAATGGCAAGAGTTTTTGAAAATTGCTTATAAACTTCATATATATTGTTGTATGCTTCTTTTCTAACCTTTTTGTTTTTGTTATCCAAAAATTTTCCATATGTGCTTTCAGTTAGTTCTTCATTTTTGCCATCAACAACAACTGGTTTATATTTAAAATCATTTTCTGTCAAAGTTTCTCTCACATCATCAAAACCGCTTGAAAATGAATACATAACTGACAATGCTTCTTCTTGTTCTTTGCTTAAAATATGCTTTCTATTCTCTAAAATTTCTTTAATGTAGTATTCATAGTCTTTAAATCGTTCATCTTTTAAAAGTTGTTCAAAATATTCATTACTAAGTCCAGCAAGTTCAGGTCCAACAAAAGCAGTAGCTTTTGAATATTTTGCACCAAAAGTGCTCAAACGCTGTTCATCTTCCATGTACAAATTGTTATTCAAATCAACATCGTGATTAAGGCCAACATAGCCATAGAGTTTTCTGTTAATTTTTCCAAAAGCAGTTGAAGTATTATAATACTTTAATAATATATCTGGATTTTTTAATTTTCCTTTAAATTTTTCAAAAATTGCCAAATATTTGTTTAATTTTTGAAAATCTTCATCAAATTTTTCGTGATTTTCATATATATCACTCAATTTCCATTTTAAATCAGTGCTTGCTTGTTCTCTATCCATACCTGTCTCCTTTTATTTATGGTATAACGATATTTTATCACAAAAATATATCATTGTATATCTTTTATTGTTACTAATTTTTTAAAGTTGATAATAATTATATATATCATTATGTACTTTTTTATTTTTAGTGATATAATATAAATATGAAAACAGATATTCAAATTGCAAGAAATTTTAAAATGCAACCTATTGAAAAGGTGGCTGGAAAAATTGGTTTAACAAAAGATAAACTTGAAATGTATGGAAAGTACAAAGCGAAAATTAATGTTAAGACAAAAAAGAAATTAGGAAAATTAATTTTGGTCACTGCCATAAATCCAACAAAAGCGGGCATTGGCAAAACAACGGTGTCTATTGGTCTTGCAGATGCGTTTGCGCTTAAAAACAAAAGTGTTTGTCTTGCTTTAAGGGAGCCATCACTCGGCCCCGTTTTTGGCGTTAAGGGCGGAGCAACAGGTGGCGGATATAGTCAAATTCAGCCAATGGAAGATATTAATTTACATTTTAACGGCGATTTTCACGCAATAACAACCGCTAATAATTTATTGTGCGCAATGATAGATAACCATTTGTTTCAAGGCAACAGTTTAGATATTGATGAAAGCACCATAATGTTTAACAGATGTATGGATATGAATGATAGGGCATTGCGAGATATTACAATTAATGGCAAATATTCACATCATGAAAAATTCAATATAACAGCAGCAAGTGAAATTATGGCAATTATGTGTGTTGCAGAAAATATTGAAGATTTAAAAACAAGGCTTGGCAATATTATGATTGCCCTAAACAAAAGTGGTAAACCTATTTATGCAAGAGATTTAAATGCAGAGGAAGCCATGGCAATACTTTTAAAGGAGGCATTAAAGCCAAACCTGGTGCAAACATTGGCGGGAACTCCTGCAATTGTTCACTGTGGACCTTTTGCTAACATTGCACACGGATGCAATAGCATTGTTGCAACCAAAACCGCAATGAGCCTTGCAAAATATACAATTACAGAAGCAGGCTTTGGCTCTGACCTTGGTGCTGAAAAATTTTTAGATTTTAAATGCAGAAAAGCCGGATTAACACCAAATTGTGTTGTTGTTGTTGCAACAATTAGAGCATTAAAACTTCATGGCGGAGCAAAGGAACAAAGTTTGGCACAAGAAGATTTGGATGCATTAAAAAATGGTATACCTAACTTAGTTCAACATATAAAAAATATGACTGATGTTTACAAAGTTCCAACCGTTGTCACATTAAACAAATATGTTACAGATACAGAAGCAGAAGTTGAACTTGTAAAAGAACTTATTGAGCCTTACGCAAACCTTGTTGTTAATGATGTATGGAAACTTGGTGGCAAAGGTGCATTAGAACTTGCAGATGAAGTAATTAAAAAGTGCAATAAAAGCAATGAAGGTTTTAGTTTTGCTTATGAGCTTGAAGACACAGTGGAAAACAAAATAAAAGCCATTGCAACAAAAATTTACGGTGGTGATGGTGCAAAATATAGCGATAAGGCAAAAGAAAAAATTAAACTAATCAAAAAACTTAAACTTACAAACTTGCCAATAATTATTGCAAAAACACAATTTAGTTTAAGTGATGACAAAACAAAACTTGGTGCACCAAAAGGTTTTAAACTATATGTTGATGACATTGAAATTAAAACTGGTGTTGGATTTTTGGTTGTAATTTGCGGATCAATGATGCTTATGCCAGGTCTTCCTAAAACTCCGGCAGCGTGTGGAATGACTATTGACAAAAAAGGAATTGTTGAAGGTTTATATTAATAATTTTAAAAAATAGGCAAAAAAAAACAAAAAAATAGCAAAAAATTGCTATTTTTTTGATGTTTTTACAAAATTTTTATAAAATTTACAATTTTTATTTAATTTAAAATTTTCAAAAACCTTATATTTTTATAATTGTATGATGAAATAGATTTATCCTTTGCATCATAACTGTGACAAGTAATAAATACATTTTTTTTGTTATCTTCATTAATAATTTTGGTTATAAGTGCCGTGTGTTGAAATTCATTTTCATTGTTTAACTGTAATTGCACAATGTCGCCCATTTTAATATCTTTTAAATTGGAAACTGCACATTTAACGCCTAATCCATAATTGTTATTCATGCTAAAACTGTAAAACTCGTCAACACCAGTCCAACTTGGAGACCGGTAGTTTAGTGACTTATAAAACCAACCTAAGTGTGTATAATTCATGTTTATACCACCATAGTAAAGGCATTGGCTAACAAAATTTGTGCAATCACCACCAAGTTCATCAAAGTTATAAAATTTCGGGTTTCGCTTATTCCACCAAGTGTAAGCATATTCAATGGCTTTTTCTCTGTTATACATATTATTACTTATTCATCATATATCAAAAATTGCCTATTTACATAAAAATTATGTCATTACAAAATAATTAATTGTATACAAAAAAAAGGCAATTTGCCTTTTTTAATCCAATATTATATTATCTTATTTTGTTAAAACTTCATGCTCTGCTTTTTCTGTTTTTTGCGCTTTTTCCCTCATTTGTTCAATCGCACTGTCGAAAAATTCTTTAAGTATGTCTGTGTGTCCAAAATCTAAAGTTGACATTTTAACCCGCTCAGCCTTATTTATCCCATTCGTATAAGGTTCCAGATTATCATCTAAATATTTTTATAGTTTTGAAAAGTCCTTATAAGTTATTTCACCATCATATTTCATAATGAAACCAACTGCATATCCGCATTTGTCTGAATTTATTATCACGTCTAACATTTTTGACACGTCTACGTCTAAAGTGTAGCAACATAATGCTAAAGCAACTCTTGGATTTTTAGCTTTAACAGCAAAATCCTCAATTTTTCTAATTTGCTCCTTTGATAATTGAATATTTTTTTCTTGAATAATTTCACATAAAGCCTCTGAATTCATAGTTTTCCTCCTTGAATATTCACATTGTATCACAAGGGGGGGGGGCAGATGTCAATACCTGTTTTGAAAATTTTTTATTTTTTTTAAATGCTGTGCTATTGAACTGTATTTTTAGGCTTTATTTCCTTGACTATATTTTAAAATAGTGGTATTATCTTTTTAACAATTAAATTAAAGGTTAAGAAAGAGACAAGTAGCACATAATTTTGCCATAAAGAGAAGTTATCCTTTGGCTGTGAGATAACAATGGGGGTTGTGAAAGCGAAACCACTTTTTCGTCTTTGGCTGGCACAGCAAGTGCAACACAAGGCTATTTATATAGCGAAAAAAGGTGGAACCACGGTAAATATCGTCCTTTGCAAACTGCAAGGGGCGTTTTTGTTGTTATCGCTTTTAAAATTTACTTTTAATTTAATTAAAAAAAATTTTGGCAAAATAATTTAAAAAAGTAATTTTTTTGTGAAAATTATATCAAAAGTGCCATTGGCACAAAGGAGAGAATATGGATAGTGAAGGATACAAAAAAGAAATAAATGTAAAACGTCACACAATGGCGCACGTTTTGGCTGCAGCAATTAAAGAACTTTATGGTGATGTTAAATTTGGTATTGGCCCTGCAATTGACACAGGTTTTTACTATGACTTTGATATGCCAAAGAATATAACACCAGAGGATTTTGAAGCAATTGAAAACAAGATGAAAGAAATAGCCAGTCAAAACCTGGATATGGTTAAAGAAGTTGTTTCAAAAGAAGAAGCACTTAAAATTTTTAAGGATGAGCCTTATAAATTGGAACTTATTAATGATTTGCCAGAGGGCGAAGAGATAAGCATATATCATTTAGGGGATAAATTTGACGATTTATGCCGTGGCCCACACGTTGAAAACACCAAGTTTGTTAGAGGTGTGTCTTTTAAATTGGATAGAGTTAGCGGAGCATACTGGCGCGGAAGCGAGAAAAACAAAATGATGCAACGTGTTTACGTTTATTGTTATGAAACAAAGGATGAGTTAAAAGAACAACTTAGACGTGTTCAGGAAGCAATGGAACGCGACCACAGAAAACTTGGCAAAGAACTTGGCATATTTATGTTTAGCGACCTTGTTGGAAAAGGCCTTCCAATGTGGCTACCAAAAGGCTTTACGATTAGAAGAGAACTTAGCGACTACATTATGAACAAGGAACTTTCACTTGGCTACAAACACGTTATGACGCCAAGCATTGCTAGTGTTGATTTATACAAAACTTCTGGCCATTGGGACCACTATCATGATGATATGTTTCCTGTTATGGAGCGTGATGAAGAAGCATATGTGCTTCGTCCAATGAACTGCCCACATCACATGATGATGTTTAAAAATTCGTTGCACTCTTATAAGGATTTACCTTTGCGAATTGCAGAAATTGCAAACGATTTTAGGTTTGAAGCCAGTGGCTCAGTTTGTGGAATTGAAAGAACTAGGGCTTTTACACAAAACGACTCACATATATTTTGTACGCCAGAACAAATAAAAGAGGAAGTTGAAAACGTAATTAAACTTATTTTGGACGTTTACAAAGATTTTGGATTTAAAGATTATAAATTTAGACTTTCTTTAAGGGACCCTGAAAACGTTGAAAAATATTTTGGTAATGATGAACTTTGGGAAAAGAGTGAACGTGAACTTAAACAAATACTTATAGACACTGGAGCAGAGTTTTATGAGGCAAAGGGTGAAGCAGCCTTTTATGGCCCAAAAATTGACGTTAATGTTATGAGTGCAATTGGGCACGAGGTTACACTTTCAACAGTTCAACTTGACTACCAACTTCCAGAAAAATTTGAACTTGAGTATGTTGATGAAAACAATCAAAAAGTCCGCCCAGTTGTAATTCACAGGGCAATACTTGGTTCTCTTGATAGATTCACTGCATTTTTAATTGAAGAAACAAAAGGCGTTTTCCCAACATGGCTTTGCCCAGTGCAAGCAAAGATTATTCCTATTAATGAAAACTGTATAAGTTATGCAACCGAGGTTGAACAAAAACTTAAATCTGTTAATGTTAGAGTTGAAACTGATGCAAGAAACGAAAGCCTGTCTTATAGAATTAGAGAGGCAACCAAGCAAAAAATACCTTTTGTTGTTATTATTGGTGAAAAAGAGGTTGAAAATAAAACTTTGTCTGTAAGAAAACGTGGTGGCAATGAAAATCAGGTTTATTCTTTAGATGAATTTGTTGAGCATATTAAAGAAGTTATATGTAAAAAACTTTCTTAAAGCCAAAATTTAGTACACTGTTAAGAAAATTATAAACTAAAAAAAATGTACAGCGATGTACATTTTTTTATTTTTAATTTAAAATCCAAAGTGCAATATTTAGTGTTGTTGCAATGCTAAGCCAAACCGGATATATTGTTAAAATATAGCCATAAATTGTTTTTTGTTTAATTATGTTAAGCCAAAGCCAAAAACCAGCAATTAAATTTAAAATTATAACAATGTTGCCTATAAATGTTAAGTTAAGGGTGAAAAATACTAAGCACCAAAGCACATTTAAAGCGCCATTAACAATTAATAAAACTATGGTTTTAAATGGTATTTTATCATCGTTTTGCCACAGCAATAAAATTACTGTAAACGCCAAATAAATAACCGTCCACACAATTGGAATAACAATATTAGGTATCCACTGGCTAGGTTTAACTAGTGCGTTAAACCAGTCCATACCCAAATTAACAAAAACACTGCCAAGCCCTGCCACAACAACAATAGGCAAAATAATTGCAACCCAACTTAAAACTTTTGATTTATTCATATAATAATATATTGCACATAAATTTAAAAATATTCAAAAAAACAAGTATACAATTTTCAATCAACTGTATACCTGTTTGTTTTCTAATTAATAATTAAGTTGCAATTAAGAATTAAGTCAATCGTAATAAGTGAATAGTGCTTGGTAGTTTTCAACCGCCGACATATCACCCAAATCATCAATATCATCTAAATTATTCGATTGAATTAGGTCTACTTTAAATTGGATTTTAAATTCGAGATTTACGAAGCTGTTATCTGCCGTTTTATCAAACTTTACTTCACCCTTTGGTATAGTTCCTAAGGCTTCAACTGAGCCATAAACACATTTATTGTCTGTATCATTAAATTGAGTGTTTGATACATTGTAAAAATACAAGTAATCATACAAACTATTTAAATCTT
>DMLH01000021.1 GCA_003453435.1 Clostridiales bacterium
CTTACATAAATATCTTTTCATACAAATAACTATATCACAATAAATAGCAAAACACAAATATTTATTCCCAGCAACCTTAGTAAAATATGTAGAACTAATCTTTGATTGGCCATATTATTAAGAAAATATCAATATAAATTGCTAAAAAAACAAAAGTGATATATAATTTAATGTATGAAAAGAGAAATTATTGACGCAAACACAGCCGTTGCAAAGGCAAGTTATAAACTTAGCGAAATGAGTTTTATATATCCCATAACACCAAGTACAACCATGGCAGAAGTTTGTGATGAAATGGCGACTGCTGGCGAAAAAAATATTTTTGGCAATGTTGTTGACATAACTGAAATGCAAAGCGAAGCAGGAGTTGCTGGCGCAATTCACGGCTCGGCACTTAGTGGCAGTGTATCCACAACTTTTACATCCAGCCAAGGTTTACTTTTAATGCTACCAAATATGTACAAAATTGCAGGTGAAATGCTACCCGTTGTTATTAACGTTGCAAGCAGAAGTTTAGCAAGCCACAGCCTTAACATTTTTTGTGACCACAGCGATGTTATGAGTGCAAGGCAAACAGGTTTTGCAATGCTTGCAAGCAGTAACCCACAAGAAAGCTATGATTTTGCAGTGGCTAGTTTTTTAACAAGCATAAAAACAAGAATACCATTTTTGCATTTTTTTGACGGATTTAGAACCAGTCACGAGATTTCAACAATAAATACATTTGATGATGAGGAACTAAAAAAAATATACCCTTATGCTGCTTTATTTGAATATAAAAACAGATGTCTCACTCCTAATAACCCAAAACAATTTGGCACTAATGAAACAAGTGATATATTCTTTCAAAGCAGAGAAAAAAGCAATTTGCAATATAAAAACCTTGCCATAGAACTGCAAAAAACCTTTGATGAAATGGCAAGTTTAGGTGCAAAAAAGCATAAAATTATGGAATACGTGGGAGATGCAAACGCAAAATACGTGATTTGTGTTATGGCAAGTGGTGCTGATACTGTGTTTGACTATGTTAAAAACGCAAAAGATAGTGAAATTGGTGCTATTAAAATAAATTTATTTAGGCCTTTTGATGCTGAATATTTTGTAAATCTACTACCTAAAACAATCGAAAAAATTGCTGTGCTTGACAGAACAAAAGAACAAGGAAGTTTAGGCGAGCCGTTGTATCTTGACATATGCACGGCTGTACACGAAAACAAATTAAACATTGAAGTTGTGGGCGGAAGATATGGCCTTGGCGGAAAAGAATTTAACCCAGCAATGTGCAAAGCAGTTTTTGAAAATTTAAAGTCACAATCAACAAAAAATCACTTTACTATTGGCATAAATGATGATGTATCACACACAAGCCTTGAATATGACAGGCACTACACCACTCCAAAAAAGTGCAAAGATTATTTGATTTTTGGACTTGGTAGTGACGGAAGTGTTAGTAGTGCAAAAAATATAACAAAAATTTTAGGCAGTATTAAAGATAATTTTGTAAGTGGCTACTCTTTGTACGACAGCAAAAAATCAGGCGGACTAACAAGATCATATATTAGTGTTTCAAAAACCGAAATTAACAAACCATATTTGAGCAATTCTCTTGACGCTATTGTTGTTAACAATCCAAGTTTTTTGGCTAGATATAATGTAGCAAAAGATTTAAAACAAAATGGAATTCTTATTATAAATGCTTCATATTGCTCCACGCAGGAATTTAACGACTATGTTTTAAATACAACAAAAAAATTATTGGCAGAAAAAAATGCAACAATTTACTCAATAGACGCAAACAAAATTGCAAATAAAAACAAGATTACAGGTAAAATTTCAACAATAATGCAAATGGCGTTTTTAAAAATTGAAGAAAATGATAACTTCGAGTTTTGTGAACAAGAAACAAGATCTTTAATTGAAAAAAGTTTTACAAAAAAAGGAAAAGAAATTGTTGAAAATAACTTAAATGCAATAAAAGATATCGAAAACTACATTATTGAAATTAAGGTCGATAAAAACTGGCTTAAAATTCAAGATCAAAATGCTCAAAATCAAAAGTTGAATAATTCCCATTTTGATGAATATATAAAACCTATTTTGGACCTGAATGGCGAAGAGTTGCCAGTTTCAAAAGTTAATATGTTTGGAGAAAACAAAATTGGCACTAGTAAATTTGAAAAGCGAAATGTTGCGGATTTTGTGCCAAAATGGACCCCTGAGAAGTGTGTTGAGTGCGGAAAATGCACTTTTGTTTGCCCACATGCAGTACTTAGAGCAAAACTTTTGAATGACAAGAATCTCAAAAATGCTCATGACACACTAAAAACAAAAAAATCAGTATTAAACAAAGAATTAAACTTTTACTTAGAAATTAGCCCTGAAGATTGCCTTGCTTGCGGACTTTGTGAAAATGTTTGCCCAACTGGTGCAATAAAACTTGAAAACAAACAGCAAATTATTGAAGCAGGCAAAACATTGTTAGAGTGCGAAAAGGAAAACTATGAATTTACAAAAGATTTAAAAAGTGCAGTACCAAACATTCCAATATCTCCTCTTAAAACTCAATTTTTAAAACCATACTTTGAATATTCAGGTGCCTGTGCTGGTTGCGGTGAAACACCATATATTAAACTTTTAACACAACTTTTTGGAAATAGGCTTTTAATTGCCAATGCAACTGGTTGCAGCAGTATTTATGGTGGCTCCGCACCAACCTGCCCATATTCTAAAGATGAACTAGGTTTTGGTACTGCTTGGGCAAATTCACTTTTTGAAGATAATGCGGAATTTGGGCTTGGAATTGAAAAAAGTGTAAAAAATAAAAGAGATAATTTTAAAGCATATGTTGAACATAATTTTAAAAAATTTAATGAAAATTTGCAAAAAACACTGCAAAAATGGCTAAAAAATTATGAAAATTATGAAATTTGCAAAGAAATTTATTTAGAACTTAAAAATTATAATGTAATAACTAAAAACGAATTTGAAAACTTTTTATTTAAAAATTTAGATTGTTTAACCCCAAAAAGTGTTTGGCTTGTGGGTGGCGACGGTTGGGCTTACGACATTGATTTTGGAGGCCTTGACCACGTTTTTGCAAGTGGTGAAAATGTGAATATTTTGGTTTTAGACACAGAGTTATACTCTAACACTGGTGGCCAAAAAAGTAAAGCAAGCCCCATGGCAAGCACAATTAAATTTGCAAGCAACGGCAAAAAAACTGGGAAAAAGAATTTGGCACTATCTGCTTTGCAATATAAAAATGTTTATGTTGCACAAGTTTGCCTTGGTGCAGATATGAACCAAGTGGTTAAAGCATTTACAGAAGCAGAAAACTATAACGGAGTTAGCATTATTATTGCCTACGCTCCTTGCATAAATCATGGCATTGATATGAGCAAAAATATTCAACACCAAATTGATGCTGTAAAATGTGGTTATTGGCACCTTTATAGGTATAACCCAAGTTTGATTTTAGAAGGCAAAAACCCACTAACTATTGACAGTGCAAAACCAACAACCAATTTTGAAGAACATTTAATGAGTGAAAGACGTTTTGCAAATTATTATGAAAAAACACATGACATCACTCTTTTTGAAAAAAGCAAGAAAGAAAAAGATGAGTTTTATGAATTTTTGCAAAATTATCAAAAAATGTTAGGTAAAAAATATAATTAAAAATTGAAAAAATAATGAAAATTTTATAAAAACTTTTAAAATTTAATCAAAAAACACCAAAATTTTGGTGTTTTTTGATCATTTATATTTTTTTACTTATTTTTAAGCTTTCTTAAGAATGGTGGAATGTCGTCATCTTCAACCATAATTCTTCCATTTGTTTCATGCATTCCTGTTTTTGGTTGTTGTGAGGCAAATGGCGCTTGATATGCACTTGGCCTTTCAGTTGTTCCAAAAGGTGCTCTGTTTTCAAACTGTGCATTTGGTTGCTGATATGTCCTTTGTGCATCTAGCTCTGCACTTTTTGAAAATAAATTTTGATTAATGTTTTGTCCCATTCCCATAAATCTTGAATATTGTGCTTTAACATCATTGTGCTCTGGCTCTTTTTGTTCAAAACTGCCACCAGTGAAACCTGTTGCAATAATTGTAACTTCAACTTCATCTTTCATATTTTCATTGATACTTGTTCCAAATATGATATTGCAATTTGGGTCAACAACTTCTCTAACAAGTTCACTAGCTTCGTTAACTTCATCAAGTGCCATATCAACACCGCCAGTAACATTAAGAAGTACTGCTGTTGCACCTTCAATTTGAGTTTCGAGTAGTGGGCTATAAACTGCATTTCTAACAGCCTCTTGCACTTTATTTTCACCTTTACCAACACCAATACCCATATGTGCATAACCACGATTTTTCATAACTGTTTTAACATCGGCAAAGTCGAGATTTATGATGCCTGGTTTTATAATAAGGTTTGAAATACCCTGAATGCCTTGACGAAGAACTTCATCTGCATACTTAAAACTTTCAAACACAGATGTTCCTTTTGGCATAACTTTTAAAAGTTTTTCATTTGGTATTATAACAAGAGTATCAACATATTTTTTAAGATTTGCAATACCTTTTTCTGCATTTGCAGCACGAATTTTTCCTTCAAATGGGAAAGGTTTTGTTACAACTGCAATTGTAAGTATGCCCATATCTTTTGCAATTTGTGCAACAACTGGGGCAGCACCTGTTCCAGTTCCGCCACCCATACCTGATGTTATAAACACAAGATCTGCACCCTGCAACGCTTCAGATATTTGCTGTTTGCTCTCTTCTGCTGCTTTTTGACCAATTTCTGGATTGGCACCAGCACCAAGACCCTTTGTAAGTTTGTCACCAATTTGAATTCTTTTTGGTGCCGGGTTGCTGAGTAGAGCCTGCCTATCTGTGTTAACAGCAATAAATTCTGGACCTTTAAAGTTATATGCAATCATTCTAAGCACTGCATTGCAACCACCGCCACCAACACCAATAACCTTGATGTTTGCAACAGAACTATCTCTTGTAATTTCTTCTTCATTAAACATAAATTTTTTCCCCTTAATAAAACCAATTTAATTATTTTTTAAACCAGCCTTTTATTTTTTTAAAAAAGCTTACTTTTGTAGCTCTTTTTTCTTTAAGAGCCAAATCAAGCAAACCTAAAACACTTGAATATGTTGGTTTGCTAAGTTGTGGAACTTTGCTTGAAAGTACCTCAACGTTTTCACCAATGCCTTTGCTTATGTAGTCTTTTCCTCCCTTAAGCAAACAAACTCCGCCACCTGTAAGATAAATTGGCAAGTAATTATTGCCTTTCATCTTAATTAAGCATTTATTTATAAGCTCAACAATCATATCAAGCCTTGATGAAACAATTTCATTTGTAAGTTTTGCACTTACTGGAGTAACATCTCCGTTTACATTTACTTCATAAAAATCGCTATCAGTTGCAGCCAAACTTAAAACAACTTTACGTTTTAAATTTTCTGCTTCTTTAAATGAAATCTGAAGAACTTGGCAAAGGTCAGCAGAAATATGACCACCGCCGACAGAAAATTGACTTTGTGATATGATGCCATCACCTTTTACATATGTGACAAAACTTGTTAAGTATCCAACGTCAATTAAAATTGCTCCGCTATCTCTAACTTGTGGGTCCAAAAGATAAATACTCTCTGCCAAACTACTGCTAACATATTCAACTTCACGAAGTCCCATACTCTTAACGATGCTATCAATAGTTTCAATAAATTTGTTGTCTGCAAGCACAAAACTAACCAATCCACTTAATTTGGTTGAAGTTTCACCTTTTGGATCAATCACTTTTCTGCTGTCATCAAGCAGAAAATAAATTGGACTACGGCTTATTATGGTTGCACCTTCATGTTTAATTTCACGGCCTGCAATTGAAAATAAGTCTGCAATTTCCTCTTCACCGATTTTAACTTTTTTGTTAAATGCCACACTTGAATTTTTGCACTCCACAAAAGTAAATTCAGCCGGCACACCTATATGTAATTTTTCAATTTTAAGGCCAGAATTTGTTTCAGCCTTTACAATGCAATTTGCAATTGCCTCATAAAGTTTTTCAGGTTCAACAAAACTGCCATTATAAAAACCCGAATATTCAACTTCGCCTGTACCACGAATATTAAATGTGTTATTTATACCACTTTCTGCAATCATAACACTAATTTTACTAGAACCAAAATCTAACACACTGACATACTTAGCCATTATCAGGTTTCCTCCATATCTTGCAAACAAAATTTCGCATACTTAAACTATTATATGAATAATTATACCTTTTTCAAATAATGTTGTCAACACAATAAATGTAATTTGTATAATTTATTATTTGGATATAATTTCCACATTTATACATATTGCATATTTTGAATATTTATAAATTTCAGTACAATTTAAAAAATAGCAATATAAGTTAAAAATTTTCACAATGAATTTTTAAAAAAAAGCAAACTGCCAAACAGCAATTTGCAAATTTACTACTTTTTATTAACTTGTGCAACAAGTTTTGCAAGGCACTCATCAATATTTTTATACATATCACTTGATGATGATTTTGCCATGTAATTATGCTCCGGTGAAGATAACTGAAGTTTTAACACAAATTCCTTACCCTCTTTTGCCATATGAACATCAACTGTTGCATCTCTTAGTTCATATTTCTCCAATTTATCCAATTTCTTTTCAAGCATGTCTTTAAGTGCTGGGCTAAG
>DMLH01000080.1 GCA_003453435.1 Clostridiales bacterium
AAATGCTCCAATAATTAAAGAAATATTTAATATGTGCAATGATGGAATGACAATCAAAGCAATTTATAATAATCTTAAAGAACGAAATATTACAAGACCAAATGGCAAGCCATTGAGATATAATGCTGTTAGGTATATTCTCACAAATAGAACATATATTGGCGAATATAACCATTCTGGAATAAGATTGGAAAATGCTGTTCCACAATTAGTTAGCCCAGAACTTTTCAATGCTGTTCAACTTGAAATTGCCAAAAACTCTCACGCACCAGCAAGACACACTGCAAAAGATGATTATCTTTTAACAACAAAACTATTCTGTGGAAAATGTGGTGCTATGATGGTATCGCAAGCAGGAACAAGTCATACAAACAAAGTTCATAGATATTATGCTTGTGTTAGACAAAAAAAACATAAATGCGATAAGAAAATGATACACAAAGAAAAGATAGAAAATTATGTAGTTTATAAAACAATGCAAATATTACAGAATGACGAATATATAGACTATCTAGCAGAACTTTTATATAATTTGCAATATACTGAAAGCACAATGCTACCAAAACTTGAAGAAGAATTAAAAGCAAAACAAAAAGAAATTGATAATATTTTAGCAGCAGTTAAAAAAGGTTTAGCACAAGATACTTTACTTCAAGAACTTGCAGAACTTGAAAGAGAAAAAGAAGAAATATCAATATCTATTGCTAAAGAAAATATTAAAAGTCCAATATTAACAAAAGACCAATACAAATTAGCACTTTCAAATTATCGTAAAGTTGATATAACAAAATTGGATGGGAAACGAAAACTTATAGATACTTTTATTAATTCAATTTTTGTATATGATGACAATATAAAGATTGTATATAACGGATACAACAAAGAAGAAATAATCTCACTTGATGAAATAGAAAGTTCAAACTTGATTTCATCTGGTGCACCACTAAAAACAGCCACACAGGGCTGTTTTTTTAACGTTCTGCACTGCTATGACTTGGTGTGCGCTGCACACTGCAAATTTCATTTGCCACCTACACTGCGTTTCGGTTCGTTCCATAATCCTTATCATCCGCACCACTTTTTTTTGCGTTTGACAATTTCAGCAGGGCTCCCAAAAATAGCAACATAGTGAAATTTTTGAGATAAGGAAACACTGAGCATAAAAGCGATGCAAATTGCAAAGCAATTTTGAGCGATAGCGAGAGTTTTGACGCGCAGACGCACTAGGTTTAGGTCCTAACGAGAAATCGTGCTGGCTAGTTCACATAATCCTATTCATCTGCAAAAAAAATTCACAGGCATTTTACCTGTGATTTTTTTATTCACTTTTCTTTTCTTTGTTTTCCGTTTTTGCAGCTTGTTTTTTTGCTTTCTTTTGTGCACGCTTTTTTTCGCTTTTTACAATCATCCTTTCAATTGGGTCAGCAATAATCACTTCCTTGGTTGGCTTTTCTATTCTTTCTGGCAATGGCTCTTGAATAACCGGCATTTCAACACTATCTTCACGTAGTCTAACTTCCATTTGATTAAATGGTATGCTTATCTTGTTACGCTTAAATTCATTAAACACATTTTCTGTCACAAAATAGAATACGTCCCAGTAATCTTCGCTATCCACCCAACAGTTCGCCATTATACCTAGGCTGCTATCGTTAAGGGTTTTTAGTGCAATAAATGGGGCTGGGTCCAACTTAATTTTTCCGTTTGAATACATAACACTGTTAATTATTTCTTTAACTTTTTTTATGTCACTTGCATAATCAACTGCAAAATTGAAAATGATTTTTCTTTTACCCAAAACATTGTAGTTTGTTATAACGCTGGAAACAACTGTACTGTTTGGTATGCTTAAAAGTTTGTTGTCGACAGATACTAAAACGGTGTGAGTCATATCAAGAGTTTTAATTGTGCCTTCAACACCGCCTATTGATACAAAATCCCCTTCCTTAAACGGATGTGTTATAAGAAGAACAACACCATTGGCAAGGTTGCTTAAACTGCTTTGAAGTGCAAGCGAAACAGCAATGCCGGCAGTTGATAACACTGCTAAAAAACCTGTTGTGTTAATACCCAAAATTTGTGCAATTACAAAAACCAAGCACACATAAAGTAAAACCCTGATTGTAGAAACAAAGAAGCCTTGCGTCACTTTCTCCATTTTTGTGCGTGAAAAAATTCGCTTTAATGCCAACACAATTAGTTTTACAAAAACCAAACCAGCCACAAAAGCAAGTATTGCGTACAAAATATTTAAACCGCTATTTTGAAAAAAAGATATAATTTTGTTTTTAATTGCTTCCCAATCCATAAAAATCTCCTAAAAAATTATAAAAGTTCTATGCCTAATTTTTTGCATTTAATTATATTTTCATCATCCCAATAACTGGCCTGAACTTCGCCAATATGTGCTCTGCCAAGCATAAGCATGCAAAGTCTACTCTGCCCAATGCCTCCGCCAATTGAAAGTGGCAATTCATCGCCCAAAACAGCCTTATGAAATGAGTACTCTGCTCTTTCGGTTTTACACGACTTTTCAAGTTGCTCAAGCATGGTTTTTGAATCAACCCTAATTCCCATGCTAGAAATTTCAATAGGCGCATCCAAAACCTCATGATAGAATAGCAAATCGCCATTAAGCGCCCAATCATCATAATCTGGTGCTCTGCTATCATGCGGAAGGCCATTACTTAAATTATTGCCAATTTGCATAATAAAAACAGTTTTGTACTGCTTTGTTATTAAATACTCCCTTTCTTTGCTGGTTTTGTTTGGATACATATCAAGAAGTTTTTGACTTGTAATAAAGAAAACGTCTGGACAAATATCAACGCCACAAAAACCAAGCTTTTTAACTTTGTAATTTGTGTTTGCAATTGCCTTAACAATCTTTTTAACAGTTTTTTGCAAGTACTTTACATTTCTGTCCTCGTTATCAATAACTTTTTCCCAGTCCCACTGGTCAACATAAACAGAATGCATTTCATCCATTTCGTCATCACGCCTAATTGCAAGCATATCCGTATATAAGCCACTGTGCATATCAAAATTATATTTTTTTAAAGCCATCCTCTTCCATTTTGCAAGAGATTGCACAATTTCTAGTTCCTTACCATTTTTTTTAATGTCAAAACTAACTTTGCGTTCCACACCACTTAAATCATCTTGAAGTCCACTTTCCTTTGTTACCAAAATTGGAGCCGAAACTCTTGTTAAGTTAAGCGCTTTTGCAAGGCTCTTTTCAAACTCGTCTTTAATAAATTTTATATACTTTTGTTTTTCTAAAATGCTTAATTGCACATATTTGCTTTTATCGAATTTCATTTTTCTATTCCTTAATATTTTGTAATAATCTAAAAATAAATTGCTTTAAATATATTATTGTTTTTATAAAAAGCATTGTATATATAATATATATAAATCAAAACAATGTCAAACAAATATATTACTTAAAACAATGTTAAATATTGCAAAACAAAAAAAATTAAATGTTTAAAAAATATT
>DMLH01000047.1 GCA_003453435.1 Clostridiales bacterium
TTTCGTCAAAGGGCGCTTTTGCGAAATGTTTGCATAAAAAAAGTGGCAATGCCACGTTTTCTGCAATATCTGTTCATTAGGCTGACACAAAAAAAACCACGATGTTAAATCGTGATTTTAATTGCAAATTATTTTCATTTCAACATTATGAGAACAAACCTGTTAAAACTGTGTAAACGTCACCAGTCAAGTTGTCGGCCTGAATTGCACGCAACTGGAATGTTTGGTTAAACAAGTAGTTTCCCAAACTAATTGGGTCTCCAAAATGAACAGTTGCTGTAACATTACTTACTGTGATTGGTGAGCCATTGCTTGTAACTGCCCAGATACCAGTATTAGTATCAAATGATGCTCCTGAACCTTCATCTGTTCCTTGTTTTAGTGTGAAAACCAAACCAATTGTTTGTGCATCACCAGCAGCAGCTGATTTTTGAGCTTTGAAACCTAATCCAGATTTGTTTCCATAAACTGTTGCTTTGTTTTCATTTGTTACTTCAAGCAATGCATTATTTGAAAAGTCTAGAACATAGTATTTACTGCCTGCCTTAAGCATGTAATATGTACCAACAGTTGAATTATTTGTTAATGTAAACCCTGTTTCAATTGTTGTGCCAGCAACAACCATATAATCTCCGTTATATTGTTCTGCTGTAGCCTCACCATTTTTTACAGTTGCCTGTGTGCAAGAAATTGAATAGTTTACACTTCCAAATTTTAAACTAATAGCTTCTTGTGATTCACTTGTTTTGCTGTCTGTAAACCATGCACCTGTTAGGCCTAAAATCATGCTTAATACCAGCAAGATTGAAAGTGCCAAAATAAGTACTGTTGATTTTGAAATTCTTTTACTTTTTACCATTTTGTTTCCTCCAAAAATTTAAAATTATTATCGCTACCTATTACTGTATTTATAGTATAAATATATCATTAAAATATTTTTATGGCAAACATTTTTAACACTATTTTTAAATATTTACAATTTTTTAAACTAAAGTTTAAAATTGATTTTTTCACTTTTTAAAAAATAAAATTTTGCCAATTTTATTTTAGTTATATATTAATACACAATTTGTATTGTTAAATCATAAAAAAATATATGATATATTTTGGAACTGATGGAATTAGGGGCACTGTGGGGCAGGAAATCACTCAGGAAATTGCTTTTAAGTGTGGCAATGCTTTGGCAGGCCTTGGCAAAAAACTTAAAATTGTTGTTGCAACCGACACGCGAACGAGTGCTGATTTTTTGTTTACTAGTTTTGCAAGCGGTGCAATAATGGCAGGGGCTACAATTATTTTTGTTGGGGTTGCACCCACGCCAGTTGTTAGTTTTTTAACAAGAAAAATTAAGGCTGACTTTGGTGTTATGATAACCGCAAGCCACAACCCGCCGGAAGACAACGGGATAAAAATTTTTAACCGAGAAGGCGAAAAAATTGATATTCACACTCAAACACTAATTGAAAAAGGCTTTGCTAAACAAAAATTCTGTAAACCTCTTGTGCTTGGAAAAATAATCTATAAACCTAAACTTCTTGAGAAATATATTAAATTTGTAACTCAAACATCTGGCAATTTAAAAGGACTAAAAGTGGTTTTAGACCTTAGCAATGGTGCAAGCGTGCAAACTGCACCAAAAATTTTTAATCAACTTGGCGCCGATGTGGTTATAATAAATACCTCGCAAAATGGCAAGGTGGTAAACAAAAATTGCGGAGCATTGCACCCGGAAGGCCTTGCAAAAGAGGTTGTTAGGCAAAATGCCGACATAGGTTTTGCTTTTGATGGTGATGCTGACAGGGTTGTTATGGTGGATGAACATGGCACAGTTTGTAATGGTGACCAAATACTTCTGTTTTTAGCCAATATGTACAAAAAGTTTAATTTATTAAAAACCAGTCAGGTTGTTGGCACAATTTTAAGCAACTTTGCTTTGGATGTTGAACTTAAAAAACTAGGCCTAGAATTTATTAGAACAGATGTGGGCGACCACAATGTTGAAAAAGAACTCTGCGCGAAAAAATTGCAACTTGGTGGTGAGCAAGCAGGCCACATAATTTTGTTTGACTTTGAAAGAACAGGAGATGGCGTGTTTTGTGCCACTCAAATATGCCAGTTTTTAAAACACATTAAAACTCAAAAAGCAAAGCCAAAGCAAGAAACATCTCAACAAATAAAACTATCAAAAACAAAAAATGTGCAAGGTACAACACAAATTTCAAAAATGGGAATAAGTAATTATATATTTAAAGATTTTGTGCCTCAACACAGCAAAAATGTTTGTACAGAAAGAAAATTTGAAGTGGTGAATAGTAAAGAATACAAAGATGCCACCAAAGAGTGTGAACAACTTTTAAGGGGCAAAGGCAGAATTGTTACACGTGCTAGTGGCACCGAAAATTTAGTTCGTATTATGGTTGAAAGTAAAGACTCACGAATTGCAAACACCATAATTCAAAAGTTAGAGGACGTGATAAATCAATTTTAAACTTTTACTTTACTTTTTGCTTATAAACGCAAAGTGTTCATTTTTAATTTTAACATTGTAAGTTCCGTTATCATATATTTTATTTCGGCTAAAAATTTTTGCTGTTTTGGTTTCGCCGTTTTCGTTTACAAAAGTTGTGTTGTAAAATCTAAATCCCAAAATATTAAGCAAAGGATTGATATAAAACAGCGAGCAGTTTATATACACAACCCCAATAAACACCAAAATAATAAGGTACACAAAAAACTCATTGAAATAAGATATATCTAGTGGCACTGCAAAAAGCACAAAAAGTGAAAAATACTGCAAAAAATACATGTCAGTTATTTCTTCACTTTTTTGCACTTCAATTTTAACTACTTTTTCTTTGCTCCAAACCGTGTTCCATAAAATACCAAGCGTGCCAAGAACTATCATGGCAGAAAGTAAAACCAAATTAAAAGTATTTAAAAAGTTCCAAGATAAATTCTGGTTAAAAATATCTATTAAAAGTTTAACTGCCAGTAGAATAAAAAGCGGAATAAAAGCGGAAAAATATAAAAATAAATTTTTAATAAATTTCATAAATAAATAATTTACAAAATACAAAAAAATATAATTTAAAAAAAATAATAAAATTTTAAAAAAACTACTTTTAAAAAAAATACTTAAAAATATACAAAAAACCATAAAAAAATGCTAAAAAAACGCATTATTTACTAAAAAAACAATAATTTTGTATAACATTTCAAAACTAAATTAGGTTAATAATGTTAAAAACAGTTAGTTAATTTTTAAAAATAATATTGACAATTTAGTTTTTTTGTGTAAAATATTACTGAGTTAGCCAGATGGTTGCGGGGAGTAATCCACGAGGAAAGTCCGAGCATCACAGAACAGAGTGCCGGTTAACTGCCGGTGAAGGTGACTTCAAGGAAAGTGCAACAGAAATATACCGCCACAAACTCCTTCTAAAAAAGTTGTGGTAAGGTTGAAATGGCGAGGTAAGAGCTCACCGACTTGTTGGTAACAACAGGTGCAATGTAAACCCCACTTGATGCAAGGTAAAATGACGCATAAGTTGTTCGCTTTGTCATATACACCGCTTGAACATAGCAGAAATGTTATGTCTAGATAGATGACCATCAAATACAGAACTCGGCTTATAGACTAACTTAATGCCCGCACGAGCCCCCCTCGGCGGGTTTTTTAGTCTATATTATTGACAGCGATATATACGCTTAAAAAAGCGGTGCATAGACTAAAGTAACAGTTTTAGCAAAAAAATATTATATAATTTAACTCACTTGCAAAAAAAATATATTTATGATATCATATCAACGCGGTTAAGGAGAATTATGGAAAAATTGAGATTAACTAATTCTTTACAAGTTTTTATGTATGACCAAAATGATTATTTGCAAAATCAAAAACAGATTTTATCAGATTTGCAAAAAGTTATTGATAGTTTTGACTATGATAAAAATTTGGAGCAGTCAAAAGAATATTTATTCAACTTGAATAGCGACATTTTTTTGGATAATACAAACGTAAAAATTTTTGTGCTATTTTTAAACAAAACTGCAATCTCTTTTGCTGTTATAAAAAATCAAAGTTTAGATTTATTTTGGACGCATTTTGATTATGTAAAACTGGGTTATGCCACAATACTTTTAAGGGCAATGTGCATTATGCTTTATAACCAAAACGCGTTTAAATTTTGTGTGCAAGAGGATAATGATAATTTAATTTTTAGTTCCCTTTTAAATAGTTTTAAAAAATTGGAAGAAATAAAATTTAGTGAAAAAACTGCAAAAAATGGCAAAAAAACACTAAATTTCGATATAAAAAACATAAAAACTGATGAAATTTTGCTAAATATACAAAAAATCGCTATAAATTAAAATATATAATTTGTAAAAAAAATAAAAACAATTAGGAGAAAATGATGATACAAGTTAGCAATGTAATGCTTCAATTTGATGGAAAAAAATTATTTGATGATGTAAATTTAAAGTTTACAAAAGGCAATTGTTATGGAATTATAGGTGCAAACGGAGCGGGAAAAAGTACTTTTTTAAGACTTCTTACTGGCGACTTGCAACCAAGCCATGGCGATATTTTTGTTAGCCCTAACGAGCGCATGAGCGTTTTAAAGCAGAATCAAGAAGCATTTAACGATAAAACCGCACTTGAAACTGTGCTTGCAGGACATAAAAGGCTATACGAAATTATGAAAGAAAAAGAGGCCTTGTATGCAAAGCCAGATTTTAGCGAAGAAGATGGTTTAAAAGCGGGAGAACTTGAAAATGAGTTTGCGGAACTTGATGGCTGGGAAGCTGAGAGCAATGCTGAAAGTTTGCTTAACAGTTTAAATATTCCTAGTGAGCTCCATTATACTTTAATGGCAGATATTGACCCAAAAATAAAAGTTAAAATACTTCTTGCCCAGAGTTTGTTTGGAAACCCTGACATTTTAGTTTTGGACGAGCCTACAAATAACTTGGACGCAAAAACAATTATGTGGCTTGAAAACTTTTTGCTAAACTTTGAAAACATAGTTATTGTTGTTAGCCACAATCGTCACTTTTTAAATAAGATTTGTACAAATATTTGTGATGTGGACTATGGAAAAATAAATATGTATGTTGGAAATTATGATTTTTGGTACGAGACCAATCAACTGCTTCAAAAACAAGCACGTGACCAAAACAAAAAAATGGAACAACGTGCAGAAGAATTAAAGCAATTTATTGCCAGGTTTAGCGCAAATGCTTCAAAGTCTAGGCAAGCAACATCAAGAAAAAAAGAGTTAGAAAAATTAACTCTTAATGATATTGTGCCAAGTAGCAGAAAATATCCTTATGTAGATTTTAAAATGCCAAGAGATATTGGCAACGAAGTTTTAACAGTTGAAAATTTAACAAAACCTGGTCTTTTTGAAAATGTAAGTTTTATTGTTGGTAAAACTGACAAAATTGCAATACTTAGTGATAACTCACTTGTGCCAACTGCATTGTTTAATATTTTAAGTGGAGAGGATACAGACTACACTGGCGAAGTTAAGTGGGGCAAAACAATTACCACCGCTTATCTTCCACAAAACAATAATAGTTATTTTGAAAATTGTGATTTAAACCTTGTTGAGTGGCTTGCACAATATAGCAAAGAAAGAGACGCAACATTTCTTCGTGGCTGGCTTGGCAGAATGTTATTTTCTGGCGATGATGCACTTAAAAAAGCAAAAGTTATTAGTGGTGGAGAAAGAGTTAGATGTATGCTTTCGCGCATGATGCTAAATAGCGGAAATGTTTTGCTTTTAGATGAACCAACAAATCATTTAGACTTAGAGAGTATAACCGCACTTAATAATGGAATGATAAATTTTAAAGGTGCAATGCTTTTTACAAGCCACGACCAAGAAGTTACCCAAACAACTGCCAATAGAATTATTGTCATAAATGGAACAAAAACATTTGATAAACAAACAACTTACGATGAGTATTTAGAAAGTCTTTTTGCTGAAAACAAGTAAAAAATCTTTAAAAATAGCAAAAAAATAATTAAAAACACAAAAAATGAGCAAAATTTGCTCATTTTTTAAGCTGATGCTTATAGGGTTATTATTCCTCCATTATGTAGTAACTTCCAGAATGTTGAGTTGCTGGGAATCTTTTGCCTTTTTCTAAATAAAGAGAACCGCCGTTATTTCCATTAGAGTCATAAGCAGCATATGTTGCAGACTCTGGAACTTCTTCGCCTGGTCTCCATTGTCTTGTTGAAGCCATTTTGCACCTCCAATTATATTTTTAGCAGAATTGTTTAATTTATGCTTTATAATTTAGTTTTTGTACAAAACAACAATAAAGAATTACTAAAAATTGGCAAATATTTTTAAATGCTTTTAATATTTATATTTTTGTGTTATTATGTATTTTGTTAGTTTGAAACTACATTTAATATTATTTATTTGTGTTTAAAATTAACACACGTAGCAAAATAATATGTTTTTATGGAAAGATGGCAGAGTGGTCTAATGCAGTCGCTTGGAAAGCGGCCGTGGTGCAAGCCACCGCAGGTTCAAATCCTGTTCTTTCCGCCAACAAAAAGAGGGCTAAAACCCTCTTTTTTAATTTTTTTTATCTTTTTAAATATTTTTAATAATTTTCATTTTTAATTTCAAAGTAACTTTGTGGGTGAGAGCAAACCGGACAAACTTCTGGGGCAGATTTGCCAATGCAAATATGGCCACAATTTCTACACTTCCAAATTCTATCACCTTCACGGCTAAACACAATACCTTCTTCTATGTTTTTAAGTAGTTTCAAAAATCTTGCCTCATGTTCTTTTTCAATTTTTGCAACCTCTTCAAACAAAAATGCAATGTGTTCAAAGCCTTCTTCCTTTGCAGTTTTTGCAAAACCGGCATACATATCTGTCCACTCAAAGTTTTCACCACTCGCAGCAGCCTTTAAATTTTCAACTGTGCTTGGAACAGAGCCTCCATTTAAAAGTTTAAACCACATTTTTGCGTGTTCTTTTTCATTATTTGCAGATTCTTCAAAAATTTCGGCAATTTGCTCATATCCATCTTTTTTTGCTTTTGAAGCGAAATATGTATATTTGTTTCTTGCTTGGCTTTCTCCGGCAAAAGCAGCCATTAAATTTTGTTCTGTTT
>DMLH01000046.1 GCA_003453435.1 Clostridiales bacterium
TTATATTTTTATTTTTTTTAAATCTTTTTTTCTTAAATTAAAAGTGTAATAATCTTTGGTGTCAGTTTTAACCAACTCAAATCCGTATGAACTATATATTTCATTTAATTTAATATTTCTGGTTAAACAATCAATTTTTAAATATCTTATATTGTTTTCTTTCGCCAGTCTTTCACAAATATCAAATATGATTTTCCCTAAATTTTTAGTGCCAACTTTGGTTACAATTTTGTAAATATAATACGAATCATCAACAGTTTCGTTCCAAAGTCTCGATTCTTTGTTAATTTCAAAACAAGCAATTATCTCCTTGTTTTTGCAGATGATAAACAATTCGTTATTTTCAATAGCTCTCAAAAATTCATTTTTGTCGTGATGTTCCAAATACTTTTGCCATTGATTGATTTGTTTTTGTTTAAACCATAAGGTTCTGTCAATATATAATTGTAGAATTTCATCTACATCGCTCTCACATGCCTGTTTTAAATTAAATTTATTTTTTTCACAGTAATCAAATATATTTTTTGATATTATCATGCAATCTCCTAAAAATTATAAAACAAAATATTTTATTTTTTTACCTTAATTTTTCACTTCTCCAAATATGCTGTAAATGGTCCAGCGTTGGTTTGGGTAATTTTCATATCAGCGCCAAAAACACCAAGTTTGACAGGTAAGGCATACTGTTGTTTTAAAATGTCTGCAAGCCTTTCGTATCTTTTTTTTGCAAGTTCAAAATCTTCGGCATTAGAAAAACTGGGTCTGTTGCCGTGATAGAACTCCCCCGCCAAAGTAAATTGTGACACAAGCAAAACTTCACCATTTACATCTTTAACAGAAAGATTTGTCTTGCCTTCACTGTCCGCAAAAATACGAAGTGATGAAATCTTTTTTGCAAAAAAATCAAGAGCTTCTTCTGTGTCACCTTTTTCTGCACCAAAAAACACAACAAGCCCTTTGCCTATTTGAGATATAGTTTTTTCATCAACTTTCAATGTGGCATCATCAACCACCTGAATAACCATTTTCATATTTTTCCTTTCGCAAAATTGCCTTTTATAAATAATTTTTAAGAAATTCATCAATTTTTGACAAATTATAGAGTATTTTTCCATTTTTTATGGCAGTTTTTGCACTTTTTTCTAAATCTTCTTTCGATGCGCCAAGTCCACTGCCACCTGATGTTGCCCAGATTGTTATCTCTTTACCTTCAAAATTATAGGCTTCCAAAAAGGTGTTTATGATTGTTGGTGCAGTATACCACCAAACAGGATAACCAACCAAAATTTTGTCATACTTCGAAATATCAAAATCATCTTTTACAATTTCTGGCCTTAATGACTTATCTTTCATCTCAAGCGTGCTTCGTGAATTTTTGTCCATATAATTCAAATCGGCTGCTGTATATGGCACTTTGGGTTTGATTTCATACAAATCACAACCGAGTTTTTCCGCCATAACTTCTGCAACTTTTTTTGTTGTGCCAGTTGCACTAAAATATGCTACTAATACCTTTGACATAATATATCTCCTTTTTGATATTATAACATATGTTTCGTTATATGTCCTGTTTTCAAACCAGTTTTATAAAAAAATCCCTTTGCTTAAAAGGGATTAATTTTTTCAACTTATATTATTCTTTTTTTTCTAAGAATTACAGGCAAATCTCCATATTGTTTTGCGACTTCGTGTGCAAATTCCAAACTTCTCTCGTTTGGAGAAATCACTGCTTTTGGCTTGAGATTTCTTAAATTTACTTCAGAGTATAAATGAACGTTGTTTAAAATATTTTTTGGAGTTTCGCATTCAACCGCTTCTGCAAAAAATTTATGTTTTTTGCTATTATCATCTATTTCATCTTGCAAAAAGATATCCGAAAAAATTCTTTTATCTTTTAGCAAATTTTGGCCATCTATCACTTCTTCTGAACAATCATCAGTTGAACTGGCTTTTTATATTAAGCATTAAACTTTAAAATATGCTAGATAAATTTTTATATTTTTTTATGTATATTATTTTAAAATTAGTTATACTTACAAAAAATGACCCGAGTTCAAGTCGAGTCATTTTTTTATATTTTATTAAATTGGCTGTTGTATAATTCTGCATAAAATCCGTTTTTTAACAAAAGTGAATTGTGTGTTCCACTTTCAATAATGTCACCATCTTTCAAAACCAAAATCAGATCTGCATTTTTGATTGTTGAAAGTCTATGTGCTATGATAAATGAAGTTCTGCCTTTTGTTAATTTATCCATTGCGCTTTGAATGATGAGTTCGGTCCTTGTGTCTACATTAGATGTTGCCTCATCCAAAATCAAAAGCGGAGAATTTTTTATCATTGCTCTTGCAATTGTAAGTTGTTGTTTTTGGCCTTCTGATATGCTGACCGCATCACTTAAAAGTGAGTCATAGCCATTTGGAAGTGTTGAAATAAAATGACTTAATCCAACTGCTTCACAAACTTTTTGCAATTCTTCATCTTTCACATCCGTTTTGTTATAGACAAGATTTTCTCTTATTGTCCCTTCAAATAGCCATGTATCTTGCAAAATCATGTCAAACAAACCATGAACAGTTTCTCTTTTCATATCCTTGATTGAAACATTATCAATTTTGATGTCACCAGAATTTATTTCATAAAATCTCATAAGCAGATTAACAATGGTCGTTTTTCCCGATCCGGTTGGTCCAACAATTGCAACTTTTTGACCACTTTTTATGTTTGCAGAAAAACCATGTATTATTTCTTTATCTTTGGTATAGCCAAACTTAATGTTATCAAAAACAATGTTTCCTTCAATTTTGTCAAACGTCGCAATTTTATCTTCTTCATTTTCAAGTTCTGGCTGGTCAAGCAAAACAAAAACTCTTTTGCTTGCAGCACTTGCTTGTTGAAGCGATGACATTGACTGGGCAAATGTTGTTAGTGGTTGTGTGAATAATCTTGAATAGATGATAAATGAAGTAATTGTTCCAAGAGTTATTGCATCATCACCATTAACTATAAAATATACGCCAACAATAAATACTAAAACATATGTGAGATTGCCTATAAATGACATGACATTTCTCATAACCATTGCAAGTGATTGAGACTTCCAGTTATCATTATAAAGTTCTAAATTTATCTTTTCAAATTTTTCTGTTTCATTCTTTTTTCCGGCAAAAATACTAACAACTTTGTGATTTGAAAATACTTCCTCAATTTGACCATTCATTACAGCCAAATCTACTTGTTTTTTATTGAAATATTTTTGAGATTTTTTCAAAATGAGTGCCAAAAATACAAAACCAATAACTGATGTTCCAATTGTTACAAGTGCTAAAATCCAATTGGTTTTAAACATCATAAAGATTGTCCCAGCAAAAAGTGTAATTGCACTCAACAAATTTGCGATTGATGATGCTAGTGTTTGCGATATTGTGTCAATATCATTTGTAACAGTTGACAGGATATCTCCTTTTGTTGTTGTGTCAAAAAATTTGAGTGGAATTTTATTAATTTTTTCATCAATATCACTTCTGAGTTTTTTCGCTGTTTTTTGAGTGATTGTTGCCATAATAAACTGTTGTAAATATGACAAAACAGCACCACTGAGATAAATACATATCAACGCAATACCAATGCCAACTATTCCATCAATGTCCATTGTTCCAAAAATTCCTTTTTGAATTGTAGAAACAAGGTTTGATATTTTTTCTGGGCCCATTATAATTGCGACAGAACCAGCAATAGCAAAAAGCGTTGCAATTATCAAAGAAAAGGTATATGGCTTGACATATTTAAAAACTTTTTTAAGGCCTTTAACATCCAGTTTTTCTTTGCCCATGTTTCTTATACTTGGTCTTGGCATATCAAAGTTCCTCCTCTTTTAATTGTGAAAGAGCAATTTCTTTGTATATTGGACAAGTTGAAAGTAGCATATCATGTGTTCCAATGCCTTTGATTTCTCCCTGGTCTAAAACAAGAATTTGATTAGCATTTTTAATTGTCCCAATTCTTTGAGCAACAATAATTTTTGTCAAATCCTTTAAATTTTCATTTATACCTTTTCTAACGAGCATATCTGTTTTGTAATCGAGCGCAGAAAATGTGTCATCAAATATCACAATTTCACTATTTTTGAAAAGTGATCTTGCAATTGAAAGTCTTTGTTTTTGTCCACCAGAAAAATTTGTACCGCCTTGAGCCACATCACTATGAATACCTTTTTCAAGTTCAAAAACAAAGTCAGCCTGAGCAAGTTTAAGGCAATTTATAAGTTTTTCATCATTATCATCAACTGCCGAATCACTGCCATATGTAACATTTGATTTAACGTCACCTTTAAAAAGTATTGCTCTTTGTGGTGCCATCGATATTTTGTTTTGAATATCTTTTTCAGAATACTCCTTTAAATTAACACCATTAAGTAATATTTCACCGCTTGAAACATCATAAAACCTTGCAATTAAGTTCACAAGCGTAGATTTTCCACTGCCTGTTGCACCGATAATTGCAAATGTCTCACCTTTGTTTATTTT
>DMLH01000041.1 GCA_003453435.1 Clostridiales bacterium
TAGAACATCATAAACAAAAAAAGTTTTGTAATGACAAATGCAGATATGAGTGGTGGGCTAAAAACAGAGATAAACTTAACAGCAAAATTATAAATAAATTTATATGCCCTGTTTGTAATAAAGAATTTACTGTGGCAGGAAATAAAAAAAGGATTTATTGCAGTTCTGATTGCTATCATAAATCAAGGCAGGTGTGTCATGGATAAGGAGTATTTATTGACTATGGCAATATTTAAAAAGTTTTTAAATGACAGGCTCATTACAAATGAGGAGTTCGAGGAAATAAACAAACAAATGATTGAAAAATACACTCCTATTTTATCGATTTTAGTTTAAAAATTACTTGATATAAATTTAAATCTACGGCATTATGTGAACTACCAAAGGGGAAGAAGTAAATGAGAACTATTAGAAAAATTGAAAAACAAATACCTAAAATAAAAACATTAAAGAAAGTGGCAGCATATGCTCGTATTTCAATGGAAACTGAGAGGCTTAATCATTCTTTATCTCAGCAAGTAAGTTTTTATAATAATTTGATACAAAAAAATCCTGAATGGGAGTTCGCAGGTGTTTTTGCAGACAATGGATTAAGCGGAACGAAAACTGAATCAAGAAGCGAATTTAACAAATTAATAAGTAAAGCAATGGCAGGTCAAGTTGATATAATTTTAACAAAATCAATAAGTCGATTTGCAAGAAATACTCTTGACCTGCTAAACATTGTTAGAGAACTTAGAAACAAAGGTGTAGAAGTTAGATTTGAGAAAGAAAGAATAAATACTTTAACTGGTGATGGTGAGTTAATGTTATCTATACTTGCATCATTCGCCCAAGAAGAGAGCAGGTCAATTAGTGATAATGTTAAATGGGGGACAAGAAAAAGATTTGAACAGGGAATACCAAATGGTCATTTTACAATTTATGGATATAAATGGATTGGAGACAAGCTAACGATAATACCTGAAGAAGCAAAAATTGTAAAACGAATATTTCAAAACTTCCTTGATGGAAAATCAAGACTTGAAACTGAGAAAGAATTTAGAAAAGAAGGAATAACAACAAGACTCGGCTGTGAGTGGAAAGACTCTAATATCAAATCAATTCTATGCAACATAACTTATACTGGAAATTTACTTCTTCAAAAAGAGTTTATTGAAGACCCTATAACAAAACATAGAAAAAAGAACCGAGGGGAGCTTCCACAATATTTTGTAGCAAACACTCATGAAGCAATAATTGATAAAAAAACATTTGACTATGTGCAAAGTGAAATTGCAAGAAGAAAAGCACTCGGTGCACTCGCTAACAAAAGCTTAAATATTACTTGTTTCACTGGAATGATTAAATGTCCACATTGTAAAGTCAGCTATATGCACGAGAAAAGAACTGACAGGGGTATTTATCAGGAGTTTTGGGTGTGTGGAAGCAGAAAAAAAGGTGGAAGCACATGTACAAACAAAGGGTCAATAAACAATGAAGCATTGAAACGAGTGTGCTGCGAAGTGCTGGGAATAAAAGAATTTGATGATAAAAAATTCTTAAAAGAAGTTGATAAAATTTATGTTCCAAAGGGGTATACATTAGAATTTCATATGAAGGATGGTAGAGTCATCACGAAGCCTTGTATATCTACCGCTAAAAAGGACTATTGGACACCTGAAATTAAAAAGGCATGGGGTGATTACAATAAAAATAAAGTGAAAGATAAACTTGGGATAGGGTTTAAAGAATATAAAATGAGGATAGGACTATGCAAAAGCAAATAACAAAAATACCTGCAACAATTAGTAGAACTACAAGGCAGGTCATAAACTCAAATGTTAAAAGGCGAGTGGCAGCATATGCGAGAGTATCAACTGACCAAGAAGAGCAATTGACATCGTATGAAGCACAGGTTGATTATTATACTAACTACATAAAGAGCAGAGATGATTGGGAATTTGTAAAAGTGTATGCTGATGAAGGTATTAGTGGTTGTAATACTAAAAAGAGACATGCATTTCAAGCGATGATAAAAGATGCACTCGATGGAAAAATCGATTTGATTTTAACAAAGTCCGTTAGTAGATTTGCAAGAAACACAGTTGACTCATTATCAAATATTAGAAATTTGAAAGAGCATAATGTAGAAGTCTACTTTGAAAAAGAAAATATTTATACCTTTGATGGCAAAGGTGAGTTGCTGTTAACTATAATGGCTTCAATCAGCCAAGAAGAAGCACGAAGCATAAGCGAAAATGTCACATGGGGACAAAGGAAGAGATTTGCAGATGGCAAAGTGTCACTTGCATACAGTAGGTTCTTAGGATATGACAAAGGCGAAGATGGAAAACTTGTAATCAATGAAGAAGAAGCAAAAACAATTAAACTAATTTTTAAATATTATTTGAATGGTTACTCATTTCACACTATAGCTAATTTATTAACTGAGCAGGGGTTAAAAACACCAGCAGGAAAAGACAAGTGGAGTCAGACAACAATAAAAGGAATTCTAACTAATGAGAAATATAAGGGCGATGCACTTTTGCAAAAATCATACACTTCTGACTTTTTAACTAAGAAGCAAAAAAAGAACAATGGCGAAATACCACAGTACTATGTTGAGAATAACCACGAGCCTATTATCAGTAAAGAAGTATTTGAAATAGTGCAAAATGAAATAAAGAAAAGGACAACAGGAAGTAGGTATAGCGGAGTTGGAATTTTTGCAAGTAAAATAAAGTGCAAAGAATGTGGCTCTTGGTACGGTGCTAAAATATGGCATAGCACTGACAAGTATAAAAAGGTAATTTATAGATGCAATCATAAGTACGATAAGGAAAAAGTATGTGAAACACCACATTTAACTGAAGAAGAAATAAAAGCCATAGCTGTGGAAGCAATAAACAAAGTGGTAAAACACAAAAAAGCAATAATTGAAAATGTGGAACAGGTAGTAGAAAAGTTGTGTGATGTAAGTAAGCTAAACAAAGAGAAAGAAAAAACGATGGCGGACTTAAACCTGTATGCCGAGATGCAACAAAACTTAATTGAGAAAAATACAATGGTAGCACAAAATCAAAAAAAGTATAATGATGAATATGAGTCAATAACAAGTAAGTATGAAACAGCGAAACAAAAATACGATGAAGTGTGTGAAAAAATATCAAATCAAATAGCACGAAAAGAAAAAATGGAATTTTACATTAATTCATTAAAGAAAGTAAAAGGTGCAATAAAGGAATTCGATGAAGCAGTATTTGCTGGACTGATTGATTACATAGAAGTTGGCAAAAATAATAAAACTGTATATTTCAAAGGTGGTAATACAATAGAAATTTAAAGAGAGATAAAAATTAAAAAATAAATCTCTCTTTTTTTGTGTCTTTAAAATGGCATTTATGGTATAATGTAATGACAAGTAATCGTGCGACAGTAGATAAAAATGCAACCCCCTGCGAGTAATCGTGCAACAATGCAAAATACAAGACAAGCAAAAAAGTAATCGTGCATTTTTGCAACCCCCTAAAATTTGAGAAAATGAGTAATCGTGCACACTGTATCAAAGTTGACAAATTGATAGACCCTTGTTGTGGGAGTGGTGGTATGTTTGTGCAAAGTGCAAAGTTTATACAGGCACATAGTGGTAAAAGAGGAACAATATCAGTTTATGGACAAGAAGCAAATGCTGATACTTGGAAGATGGCAAAAATTAATATGGCAATTCGTGGTATAGATGCAGATTTTGGACCATATCAAGCGGATACTTTTACAAATGATTTGCATCCACAATTAAAAGCAGATTTTATACTTGCAAATCCACCATTTAATTATAGCCCTTGGAATCAAGAGAAATTAGTTGATGATAAAAGATGGAAATATGGTTTGCCACCAGCAGGAAATGCAAACTATGCTTGGATACAACATATGATTTTTCATCTTACAGAAAATGGTAAAATTGGTTTGGTCCTTGCAAATGGTGCTTTGTCAACTCAGACAAGTGGAGAAGGAGAGATAAGGAAAAATATAATTAATGCTGATTTGATTGAAGGAATAGTGGCTATGCCAACTCAACTATTTTATAGTGTTACTATACCAGTTACCCTTTGGTTTATAACTAAAAATAAAAAGCAAAAAGGAAAGACATTATTAATTGATGCAAGAAAAATGGGCGAGATGGTTGATAGAAAGCATAAGGATTTTTCCGATGAAGATATAAAGAAACTTGCGAATACATTTGACTTGTTTCAGCAAGGTAAATTAGAAGATGTCCGTGGCTTTTGTAAAGTTGCAACTACAAAAGAAATAGCAGAACAAGATTATATTTTAACACCAGGTAGATATGTAGGTATAGAAGAACAAGTTGATGATGGAGAGCCATTTGATGAAAAAATGAAAAGACTTACTAGAGAATTATCTCAAATGTTTAAAGAATCGCATGATTTAGAGAAGGAAATTAAGAAAAAATTGGGAGCGATTGGATATGAAATGTAAAAAAAATTTTTATAGAGGGTCTATTGAATGAAAAGGTTGAAAGAATATTTAGTAAAAATCGTTGACAATAGAGGTAAAAATCCAAATTATAAAAATATTGCAAAATATCCTGTTATAGATAATGTGTTAATAAAAAATACTTTATATCCAGACTTGAATAGTGTTAATAGATATATAGATGAAGATACATATCAAAAATTTTTAAGAGGGTATGTACATAAAAATATGCCAATTATGACTTTGGTTGGTAATGGAATAGGTAATGTGACACTTTCACCATCAAATGATGTGGCTATTGTACAAAATACGATTGGATTTGAAACAAATGAATTCTGTAATGAAATATATTTATATTATTATTTTATTAATAGTCAAGAAATGATAAAGAGTTTTGATAGAGGGAGTGGGCAGCCTAGTATAAAAAAAACAGACATATTAGATATGGAGGTTGATTTTCCAAATGTTAAAATACAAAAACTAGTTGCCGATTTTTTATACAAAATAGACTGGAAAATTGAACTTAATAATAAGATAAACAAGAATTTGTAAATGAGTTTTTTGCCTGAATGAGGAAGGAGAGATTATAAATGCTCGGAGCAATAGTAGGTGACATCGTTGGCTCGGTCTACGAATGGCACAATATTAAAACGAAGGAGTTTCCCTTGTTCCGGGATGACTGCTTTTTCACGGATGATACCGTCATGACCTGCGC
>DMLH01000064.1 GCA_003453435.1 Clostridiales bacterium
GAATTTGAACTATGTATTAGGTTATTTGTTGAATATATTTCCAGTATTAACTAACATATTAAAGCATTAAATATGCTTTTAACGTTTAAATTCTCAATTATGTGTAAAAAATATTAAAAGATATATTTTAACGTTAAAAATTTTTGATAAAAATGTGCAAAATGTCGAAAAAATGTTTGACAATGTCGTAAAATATGTTAAAATGTAAATATCAAATACATGGAGGAATATATGAATAAAACAGAATTTATTGCTGAAGTTGCTAGTAAAGCAGAATTGTCAAAAAAACAAGCAGAAGCAGCTTACGAAGCTATGCTTGAGACAGTTGTTGAGGCATTGAAAGGCGGTGAAAAAGTTCAACTTGTAGGTTTTGGAAGTTTTGAACTTAAAGAGAAACCAGCAAGAGAAGTTTTCAACCCACTTACAAAGCAAAAACAAAAACTTGCAGCTTGCAAAGTTCCAGCTTTCAAAATGGGAAAATCATTTAAAGCTCAATTCTAAATTTAAAAATCAGGACAAGTTCCTGATTTTTTTATAAGTAAATAAAAATAATTACATAACAAATATTTAATATTGAATTTTTAGTAAATGTATACATTTACACATTTGCACTTAAACACTTTTAATGCTTATTGCTTTGGGCTTTGAATATGAATATGGGTGTTTTTCTAACTTTATTTGCACCACCCTAGTATCCAAGCCATTTTTTATTGTTAAACTTACAATATCATTAACACTATGAATATAAAGTTGAGTTTTTAAATCTTTTGCAAAATTAATATCTATATCATTAATTTTGGTAATAATATCACCTTTTTTTAAGCCTATTTTTTCTGCCGGACTATTTTTGGCTACACTTTCAATATAAAATCCGTTTGAGATTTTTCCAATATTTTTAAGTTGATTATCATAGCCAAACACGCCCATATAGGCAGTTTCAAAACTTCCTGTTTGTGAAACCTTTTCGATAACCGGCTTAAAAGTATCAACCGGTATGGCAAAACCCATGCCCTCAGCATCTGTCACTTTTACTGTATTTATACCTATAACCTGACCATTCATATTAATAAGCGGGCCTCCACTGTTGCCGGGATTTATGCTGGCATCGTGTTGAATTAGATTGTATAAAGCAGTTTCACCAAAATCATTATCAACAGAAATTGTTCTGTTAACGGCACTAATAATGCCTTTTGTAACACTATGCTTAAATGCTAAATCCAATGGCGTTCCAATGGCCACCACCTCATCGCCACTTTGATAATCGCCACTTTCCGCAACAGGTAAATATGGTATATCTATATTAGATTTAATCATTGCCAAATCACTTGATGGATCTTTCCACACCAGACTTGCATTTGCTGTTCTTCCATCACTTAAATAAAGGTTTATTACATTTCCATTTTCAATAACGTGATTATTTGTTAAAATATATGCCCCTTTTTTAATACAAACACCTGTACCAATGCTTTGATATCTTCCACTTAATGCAGCAATGCCAACCACTGCAGGTTTGCACCTAGACACTAAATCCTGATAACTTTTAATGCCACTTATATCTATTTGTGTGCTGTTAAAATTCTTTTCGCTATTTGTTTGTCGCCTTGTGCTGTTTGAACCTGGATTAGTTGAATTTTCGAAACAACCACTAACTAAAAAAATACACAAAAAAAACAAAACTATAATGAACATTCTTTTTCTCATATTGATATTTTGCGTAAAAATGGCCAGATTTTAAATAAAAAATGATATTTTTTTAACAATTTTTGGTTTTTTTAAAAAAATTTTCCAATTTTAGTAAAATTTACAATTATTATTATTTGTGGCTTTTTTAAAAAAGATATATGCATATTTGTAAATATGTGATATAATGAATGCGTTAATTTATATTATAGGAGATAAAATGAAAATTGTTAATTTAGGAAGTGGCAGTAAAGGTAATTGCACTTTGGTATATAGCGAAAACACAAAAGTTTTGATTGATGCTGGACTGCCATTGCTAGAAATAGAAACAAAACTAAACTCACTTGGAATAGATATAAAAACCATAAATGGAATATTAATTACACATGAGCACGCTGACCACATTAAAAGCGTTGGTAAACTTAGCAAAAAATATGGAGTGCCTGTTTATATGCGATTTGAAGAACTTGATTGTTTATTAAGCAAAAGCCCAGAAATTTTGCCACAATATCAAAACGGGTTTGGCGAAAAAGATTTTTATATTGGTGATATGACTTTATCAAGTTTTAAACTTAGCCATGACGCAAACTGCTGTGTTGGATATTCTATTTATGTTGATGGTGCAAAATTTTCAATTGCAACAGACCTTGGAACTTGCCCCAAAAATATTGTTGAAAAATTAAAAGGAAGTGACGTGGTTTTGCTTGAAGCCAATCATGATGAAAACCTTTTATTAAATAATTCAAAATATCCGGTTATACTAAAAAAACGAATTCTGTCCAGTAAAGGACATTTATCAAACACTGCTTGCGCAGAAGTTATAAGTCAACTTGTTGGTGGCACAACTCAAGTAATTTTAGGACATTTAAGCGAAGAAAATAATTCACCGAGCCTTGCTTACAACACCATTAAAGCTTTTTTAGCCCAAAAAGGTATAATAGAAGGTAAAAATATTTTTATTGATGTGGCATATCAACACAAAATAAGCAATATTTTTGAAATTGTAAACACAAAAAAATAGACATTTCTGTCTATTTATTTTTATTATTATTCTGCCTTTGGAGCGAGAAGGGCAATTGTTCTTGCGCGTTTAATTGCTTTTGTAAGTTCTCTTTGATGAGCAGCACAGCAACCAGTTTGTCTACGTGGCAAAATTTTGCCTTTTTCTGTTACATATCTTTTTAATTTTGCAACATCTTTAAAATCAATCATTTCTGATTTATCTGCACAGAAAGCACAAACTTTTTTTCTGTTTGATTTGTAAACTCTTTTGCCTTTTTCTTCTACTACTTCTGGCTTTTTTTCTTTAATTTCTGCCATTATTTAATTCTCCTTTATTAAAATGGAAGTTGGTCGTCTTGTATAGGTGTTAATTTTGTTGCTCCACCTTCTTCGCCACTAGTGCCTTCGTCACTTGGTGCCCCTTCACCTTCACTAACTCTAGCACCCACAAACTCAACTTCTTCTGCAACAACTTCTGTCACATATCTTTTTGAGCCATCTTGAGCATCGTAAGACCTGGTTTGGATGTTTCCAACAACAGCAGCCTTGCTACCCTTTCTCAAAAATTTGTGACAATTGTCAGCTAAATTTCTCCATACTACAACATTTATAAAATCTGTTTCCCTTTCACCTTCACTGTTTGTAAATCTTCTTGATACAGCTAGGCTGAATCTGCAAACTGAAATTCCACTTGTTGTGGTTGTAAGTTCTGGATCTTTTGTTAAATTTCCAATTAAAATAACTTTATTCATATTTTTCCCCTTATTTTCTAATAAACATTGCTCTATAAACATCTGTAGTAATGTTTAATTGTTTTTGCACTTCTGCAGGAACTTTTGCTTCTGCTTCCAAGTTAACCAAAACATAATAACCATCGTGTTTAAAGTTGATTGGATATGCAAGTTTTTTGTTTCCCCATTTATCAACACTTGTAATGCTAGCGCCTTTTGCTTCTAAAAGTTTTGTAACTTTTTCAATCAAAGCATCTTTGTCGCCTTCTTCATTACTAGCTGATAAAATTAAAAGCAATTCATACTTGTTCATAATTTTACCTCCTTTTGGACATTGGCCTTGCTTAAACAAGGCAAGGACCGATTTACATCGGGCTGGTTATAATATAGCATATAACAAAAATAATTACAAGTATTTTTATAAATAAATGTTTAATTATTGCTGTATATAACAAATACTAAAACAATATTGACAGCCACTTAATTTTTTGATAGAATAAAGTAGGCGAAAAATATGGATAAAAAATTTGGTTTATACTCGTATGGCGTTGTAGGTTTTTCGGATTGCTACAATAAAACAACAATGCAAATTGAAGATGATTTGCTAATAATGTTTTATGGAAACAATAAACAATTTGTTTTTCCTAAAAATAGTGCTTATGACCTCATTAAAGCAATAAACGGAAAATATAATGTTAACGGCACAGAATATACTAATGAAAACTTTGATTTTGAACTTAAATTTTTTAACATGGACATAATTGCTGTTTTAAATTCAAGGTTAAAGGGCAAAGGCTTTATTATGATTACAAAATTCAAAAACCCTGTTGAATATATAAATGGTTGTCAAAATGAATATATTGGCATAACCGGCATGGATTTGGATGGAAATTTATTTGCAAAATCTCCAAAAAAATTATTTAAACAAGGTTTTGCAAGTTACGATGTTGACAACTATAGCAAGCCACCAAAAGAGGTTACAGAAAAAACCACTTTTGATGCATAACTAAAATATTATTAAAAAATAGGTGTATTTTACACCTAAATAAACATTTGCTATGTGGCGCAGGTGGAGCGTGTTTGAGCACCTGCCAGTGGCAGATCAGTGCGAAAACTAAGCTCTGATCAAAAAAGGAGCAAGAGCCCGCTAGGTGAATTGCGACTATTTTTGTCAGAGGAAGACCTCGGGTCTACCGTAAACGTATGTTGCAAAAAGCAAAAAGAAAAATTTAATATATTATGCTACTGTGGCTCAGTTGGTAGAGCAGCTGATTCGTAATCAGCAGGTCAGCGGTTCGATCCCGCTCAGTAGCTCCACAAAAAGTGTCTATTTTTAGGCACTTTTTTAAACAAATATTAATAATATTTTTTAAAATAATAACAAACATACACTCTTTAAATCTTTTTTTTGCTAGCAGATCTGATTAAATTTTTGAACTTTGACGAAGTAAACTAAGTGGCACTTAATAAAGTTGTGCCACTTAAATTTCAATGTATAACAAAATTTAATTAAAGATGTGGATAAAAAATCCGCCAGCTCTGTAGATAGGCGGAATTGAATAATTGGTGGAGATGGCGAGGGTTGAACTCGCGTCCAAATACATTTTAGTTATCCCTTCTACATACTTAGTCCATTTAATTTTCAATAGCATTATGGATGGACAAACATAAAAGCTAAATAAGTTCTATAATCACGTTTTAAAAATTAGAACAGCACTTTTAAAACATTACTCACTTAAATAATACTTTTAACTTTTTGTGAGACAAAGCTAAAAGCAACGTGCGCTATAATTAAGCAGCAGCGTAAGCCATTCTTGGGCTTGCATTTATATTTAATTGCTATTTTTGCGCAGTATGCCCTGCGATATGCTTACTGATAACCTCTGTGCATCTGTCAAAACCGTGACATCCCCATACAATGCCATATTATCATAAACATGGCAAAAATTCAATATTTTGTTAAAAAATTTATATGTTTTTTCGCTTTTTTTGCGATTAGCCAAAGATATGTCTTCCTTTTTCTCGCAAAAGTTCTTTTTGCTTTATGCTCTCACGCTTGTCATATAACTTTTTACCCTTTGCAAGTGCAATTTCAATTTTAACCAAATTTTTTTCAAAATATATTTTAGTAGGTATAATGGTTAAACCAACATCATTTAGTTCTCTACTTAGTTTTAATATTTCTTTTTTATTTAAAAGTAATTTTCTGTCTCGCTTTTCGTCAACTGCAAATGTGCTAGTCTTTTCATATGGTTTTATGTACATATTTTTTAAATATACATTGGTGCCACGAATAATAACAAAACTATCTTCCATGCTAACTCCGCCATTTCTTAGCGACTTAACTTCACTGCCAACAAGCGCAATTCCAGCCTGATATTTATCCAGCAAAAAATATTCAAAACTTGCTTTTCTGTTTGTTGAAATTATTTTCATGATACCTCCTTTAATTTAAAAA
>DMLH01000025.1 GCA_003453435.1 Clostridiales bacterium
TATTTACTTGGCATTTTAACTTGTAGTTTTAGAGGTATCAACTTTGCAAAGTCTGTAAAGTCAATTTCTAGCACTGCAATAGCAGACTTTTTGTTTATTGCATTTTTTGTAAGAGGATGTAAAAGTGAAATATAACCAATAACTTTATCATCAATTAAAACTTGTGCATTATTTATTGGGTGAACATAGTTTTTTTGCACTTGTTTTAACTTAAATGATACTTTTTGGTTTAGAAATTCATCAGCAATACTTTCAACAATTTCTTTAACTTTTAAGTATAACTCTTTTTCGGCTTTTTGAGTGCTGTATAGTGCTAAGCCTAAATGCTTTTTTTCAATTACATTTTTTTCTTCATCAAGCCCAGTTACAACTCTGCCAACTTCAAAAATACCAAAATCGCTAACTAAATTTTTATTTTCGTTAACCGCTTTTAAAATTGTAGGCATCATTTCGCTACGAATTGCATTATTTTCTTTAACAATACTGTTTAAAATTTTTACATAACTTGTTGTTTCTATGTTTAATGATTTGTTAGATGCTTCGTCATCCCAAATATAACTATGAATTTCGTTAAGTCCAAATTTTTCAGCAAGAAGCAGTTTGATGTCATACTCCATTAAATGTTCTGTTTCTTGTTCAACAGGTTCAATAACCTCCTTAACTGGTTCTGGCTTAATATTATCGTAGCCATAAATTCTTGCAACTTCTTCAACAATATCAACAGGAATTGTAACATCCTTTGTTGCCCTATATGATGGAACTTCAATTTGCAAATTAAAGCCATCGTTTTTAACTTTAAAACCAAGTGCCACCAAAGTGTTTGTTATAAACTCATTGCTTAAATTAACTCCAACATAATGATTTATAAACTCCGCAGTTGTAGAAATTGTACGCCTTTCGTAATGTCTGTTATAAACATCGCTGAGACCACTCATAATTCTAACGCCACTATCAATATATCTTAAAATGTAAAAGTATCTTCCAATTGCTGTCACTGTCATTTCAGGGTCAAGTGATTTTTCATATCTATTGCTTGCCTCACTTCTAAGGCCAAGTTTAATGGCAGTTTTTCTAATACTGCTGCTATCAAAACAAGCACTTTCCAAAACAACGCTATTGCTATTTTCTGTAATTTCGCTATTTAAGCCACCCATAACACCAGCAATGCAAACAGGCTCTTTCTCATTACAAATCATCATTGTGCCTGCATCCAAAGTTCTTGCTTGATTATCTAATGTCGTAAACTCTGTAGGTCTAGATAAATCTCTAACTTCAATTCTTTGGCAAGCATTGCCATCAAAAGCGTGCATTGGTTGTCCAAGTTCAAGCATAACATAGTTTGTTAAATCAGCAAGTAAGTTGATGGCCCTCATTCCGCATCTAAAAAGCCTTATCTGCACATTTTCTGGGCTTTCCTTTTTTGTTACGTTTGCAATTTTAATGCAACTATATCTAAGGCAACTATCAGTATAAATTTCAACAGGCACTTTGTCCATTTGCGAGTAATAACTAAGATCATCAACAACAATATTTTTAAGTGGCCTGTTAAGTAAAACGGCTATTTCTCTTGCAATACCATAGTGGCCCCATAAGTCCGGCCTGTTTGTTAAACTTTTGTTGTCAACTTCAAAAATTGTATCTTCAATTTGATATGCTTTTTTAATATCTGTGCCAAGTGGCAAATCATCCACAATTTCCCAAATGCCGTCACTTTTTTCTGCAAGCCCAAGTTCTTCTTTACTGCAACACATACCCTTTGACGGAAAACCTGCAATTGTTGTTTCCTTAATTTCACCACCAATAACTTTTGCACCAACTTTTGCAAATGCAACTAGCATGCCTTCCCTAACATTGGGTGCACCGCAAATACAATCAACCACTTCACTGCCAGTATCAACTTTTAAAACGTGCAAATGATTGCTGTTTGGGTGATCTTCACACTTCACAACTTTTGCAACAATAACACCACTTATATCTTTTCCAACATCATACATATCTTCAACTTCGGCTGTTGCAAGTGTAAATTTTTTTATGAGTTCGGCATAATTTACGCCACTTAAATCTACAAAATCATTTATCCAATTTAAACTTATTTTCATAATACTCTCCGTTATCTAATTTTAGTTTGACTTAAAAATGGTATATTGCCACTATTTAATGTTCTAATTTCTTTTATATTATATTTCATCATTGCAAGCCTTGTAAGCCCTAAGCCAAATGCAAAGCCTTGATATTTATTTGTGTCAACACCACCCATACGCAAAACCTCTGGGTGAATCATACCACAAGGGCAAAGTTCAATCCAGCCACCCTGTTTGCAAGTTGGGCAACCCTTGCCACCACAAAATGGGCAAGTAACATCAAGTTCAAAACTAGGTTCTGTAAATGGGAAGAAACCAGGTCTTAGTCTTACATCAACATCCTTTTTAAGAACTTTTGAAAGCATTGTTTTCATGAAGTAAATTAAATTGGCAACATTGATATCTCTACCCACCATCATGCCTTCAAGTTGAAAAAATGTATTTTCGTGGCTGGCATCCACACTTTCATTTCTAAAACACCTGCCAGGGAAAATAACTTTACAAGGTGCGCCATATTTTCTAAGAATTCTGTTTTGACCAGCACTTGTTTGAGTTTTTAAAACCTCACCATTGTCAAGCCAGAAAGTATCTTGCATATCGCGTGCTGGGTGATTTCTTGGCACATTAACGGCATCAAAATTATTAAACTCTGTTTCAATTTCATTTCCGTCCTCAACAACAAAGCCCATGCTTTTAAAAATTTCCTCAACTTCCTTTTGTACAACGGTTATTGGATGCAAACTTCCGCATCTTTCACCACTTGGAATTGTAATATCAATTCTTTCAGCATTATTTATTTCCTTTTGAAGTTCGAGTTCCTTAGCCTCTTTAACTTTATTCTCAATAAGACCTTCAACATATTGCTTAAAATTGTTAATAGCAATGCCCACATCACGTCTTTGTTCTGCAATAACATCTTTAAGTCCTTGCATAAGTTCAGTAATTTTGCCTTTTTTGCCCAAATATGCAACTCTTAGTTCATCAATTTTTTCCATGGAATTATGTTCTTTAATAACTTTATCAAATTCCATTTTTAGCTGTTCAATTTTTTCCTTCATTTCTACTCCTATAAATTAATTGTAATGTATCGTTTAAAGAGAAAATAAAAAAGCCGACCATTACAAAATGTAAGGGACGACTTTAAATCGCGATACCACCCTAATTGCCATAACTAAGTATAGCCACTCATCTTAAGCTTTGTGTGGGCTTGCTACCACTTGATATTTCTATCAAAAGCTCCTGCAAACGAAATTTCATTTTATGTGTTGCCATAAGTGCTCTCAGCCACGACACTTACTCTCTTTTGGACACATACAACTACTATATTTGCAATCATCGCTAATATTGTTATTATATTTTAAATAATATATTTTGTCAAACAAATGATAAAACTTTTATTATTTATGGCAAAATTAGTTCTAATTTTGTTGACTTATGTTATCATCTGCAATTTGCTTAATATCTTCATTTACACTTGTTTCTTCAAATTCATTTTGCAATTCTGTTGCAAGTAAATCTGAATTTGCTTGTTTTAGTGACGATTTAATGTTCTTAAACTGTCGCTTCAATTGTTTCTTTTTTGCTTTTACATCTTTTCTGTAATCTGCTTTAAGTTTTTTATATTCCTGCTTTAGTTCGCTTTTGGATTCATGATACTCTATTTTTGCTTCTTCTTTTTTTTGAGTTGAAAGTTTCTTTTTAAAACTCTTTTGCAAATTAGCCTTATTCTCTTTGCCAATGAGTAGCCTTACAATGTTTTTTCTGTGTGCAACCCAAACCAAAGTGAAAATTGCAAAAATTAGCAAATTAAGTACAAGCAAAGTCTTTAGGTCATCAGCATATGTTAAATTGTTTTGATATCCCTGAACAACAGACATAAATGTTATTATAACAAGTGATGCAACAGAGCCATAGTCAAAAAACCAAACATAAACAAAACCGCCAACAAAAGCAATAAGTAGCCACAGTGGGTTGGCGACCATAAACACACCAAGTGAAGTTGCCACACCTTTTCCGCCCTTAAACTTATAAATTACCGGAAACATATGCCCAACAACAGCACTTAAACCGGCAACGTAAAGGCCGATATCAGCATTTAGCTTTGTGTATTTGAATAAGAAATAACCAATTAAAGAAGCAAGAACACCTTTAATGGCGTCCAAAACTAAAGTTGCAAAACCAAGCCCTACGCCATATGTTCTAAGCATATTCATAGTGCCCGGATTGCCACTACCATTTTTTGTTATATCGCCATTGTGTTTTTTGCTAATAATTCTTGCCCAAGATATATTCCCTATAAAATAGGACCCGACTATTAGCAAAATATACTCCAAAACTGCCATTTAACCTCCATAAAAATTAACTACTAAATATAATTATTTTTCATTTTTATTTACAAATTCAATTTTAATAGGTGTGCCAGATAAATCAATATTTCTTCTTAAACAATTTTCTAAATATCTTTGATAAGAAAAATGCACTAAATTACTATCGTTTGCCTGAATTGTGTATGTTGGCGGATTGATTGCCGTTTGACTTATAAAGTAAAACTTTAAACGCCTTCCATATTTTGAAGGTGGCTGACTTATACTGACTGCATCCTGCAAAATTTCATTTAAAATGCTGGTTGTTGTCTTTTTATTTGCATTTTCATAAGCTTTTAAAACTTCTGGCATTAAAGTATTAATTCTTTGACCAGTTTTTGCTGAAACAAACACTGGAATATAATAACTCATAAAGTTAAGTTCTTCGTCAAGTTTTTTCTTGTAAAAATTAATTGTATGGTCGTCCTTATTAACTAAATCCCACTTGTTTATAACAACAATGCTAGGTTTGCCTTGCTCGTGAACATATCCAGCAATTCTTATATCTTGGTCGCTAAGCCCTTCACTTGCATCGAAAACAATTATAACCACATCGGCTCTTCTAATTGCCTCCATGCTTCTCAAAACTGAATAACTTTCAACACTTTCAAGTTCTATTGAACGCTTACGCCTTATGCCTGCAGTATCTATCAAAACACAATCTTTACCTTCATAAGTAAAAGGTGTGTCAATTGCATCTCTTGTAGTTCCTGCAATATTAGAAACAACCATACGGCTTTCACCAAGCAATTTGTTTGTAATGCTACTTTTGCCTGCATTAGGCTTTCCTACAATTGCAATTTTGATTTTGTCGGCATTTTCATTAAAATCTATTTCATCAAAATGTTTAACCACTTCATCAAGCAAATCGCCTACACCTTGACTGTGCTCACTTGAAATTGGAAATGGGTCACCCAAACCCAAGCTGTAAAACTCATAAATGTTTTGAATATCGTTATTATCGCATTTATTAACCGCCAAAACTACTGGTTTTTTTATTTTTTTGAGCAACATTGCAACTTCTTCATCCTGTGCAGTAAGCCCGCAAATACCATCAGTAAGCATAATAATAACATCGGCAAGTTCCATTGCAATTTGAACTTGATTTAATATATTTTTGTTTACTTCTGTTTTTTCATGAATATCAATACCGCCAGTATCCACAAGCCAAAATTTATGATTTAGCCACTCGGCATCCGCGTAAATTCTATCTCTTGTGACACCTGGTTCATCTTTTACAATGCTAATTCTTTTGCCAACTACTTTATTAAAAAATGTACTTTTACCAACGTTTGGCCTTCCAATTATTGCTACAATAGGTTTTTTCATAATGCTATTATTTTATCACATAATAACCATTATAGCAATATATTATTTTATTTTTATGAGTTCACTATAATTATTTTGTGTAAAAATTGTTTTAATAATTTGATTTTTTGTTGCATTTATTTTTGGACGGACAAAATTTACAAGTGTTTTTTGTTTTTAGTAAATGCACTGCTCCAAAAATAAATATGCATATAAGCACAAATGTAAAAATTGCTAATATACCACTAATAAAACCATTAAAAACAAAATACTTTGATATTTGATAAACAGCAAAACTAATCGCATAACTAACTGTAAGTTGAATAAGGCAAGCAACAAAAGTCCACTTTCTTCCAATTTCTTTTATCATGACACTAATGGTGGAAATGCATGGTAAATACAGCAAAGCAAAAACTAAAAATGAAAGGCCACTACTTTTTGTTAAACAAAATGCACTTGTTGAAAGCAATAAACTGCTTGATATATCATTTAGTGTACTAGTGCCACTAAGCCCATTTATTATGCCAATGCTACTTACAATAATTTCTTTAGCAACAAAGCCACACAAAAGTGCACTGACTGCACCACTAGTTCCAAAGCCAAGAGGAGCAAATATGGGTGCAATAAAACCAGATATGCTTTCAAGCATGCTTTTGCCTGATTGATATTCAAATTTAAAATTACAGTTTTGAACAATCCAAATTATGCAAGAAAAAACCAAAAGCACACTACCCGCCCTAAGTAAAAATTGTTTTGTGTTATATATTAAATTTTTACATATCTTCTTTAAACTAGGCCATCTGTACTTAGGAAATTCCATTATAAAACTTGTGCTATTGCTTTTTAAAACACCCTTGTTTAAAAAATAACTTATAAGTAGCGCAACTACAATTCCGAGCAAATAAAGAGATATCACAATTAAAAATTTGTACTTTGGAAAAAACGCACCACAAACAATTGCATATATTGGAAGTTTTGCCGTGCAACTAATGTATGGAGTTAACATTGCAGTTTTAATTTTGCTATTTTTATTTTCTAAATTTCTACTAGAAAGTGTTGCTGTTGTACTGCAACCAAAACTCATTAAAAGAGCAAAAATACTTTTTCCGGAAAGACCAACTTTTTTTAAAAAATCTTCAAAACTAAATGCAACACGTGACATGTATCCACTATCTTCAAGAACATACAAACCAAAAAACATTAAAACAACTTGTGGCAAAAATGATACAATTGAAATTATTGAGCCACAAAGAGCATTTGAGATGAAATCAACAATAAATTGGTTACTGGTAGTTTTTGAAACGAAATTAATTAATGGCGAAAACACTACCTTTTCAAAAAAACCCGAAAGGCTATTTGAAAGCATTGTTCCAAAACTGCCAAATGTTAAATAAAAAATAAGTGAAATTATTAGTATGAAAATAGGAAAACACAACCACTTGTTTAACACATATTTATCCGCTTTTGAAAAACCATATACATAATTTTTATCATTTTTTGAAACACAATTTTGCAAAATTTTATTAATGATACCATATCTCATTTGTATTACTGTTTCTAATGAATTTAATTTTTCTAATTCTTGAGTAATTTCGGCTTTTTTTTCACTTTTAAGGAGAGCGTCGAAAACATATTCATCCTGCTCTAATATTTTAATTTTTTCAAAATAAGTAATTTTTTTTGAAGGCAAATATTTTGAAATAAATTTAAAAATTTCATCAATTTTTTTTATATCATCAGCATCGTACAATTGAGAATAAATATCATTTAAATTAATTTTTTCTTCTAAATCAATTTCTTTTTTGTTTTTGCCCACTTGCTTGTTTGCAAACATTAAAACCTTTTTGCAAGCAGTTTTGTTTTGAGCATCAATTAAAAAGCACTTAACACCCAACATATGTTCCATTTTGTTTACATCAATTACAGTGCCGTTTTTCTTTAATTCGTTAGCCATGTTAATGCACACAATTGGCTTTAAGCCTAGTTCAATTAGTTCCAACGTAAGCAAAAGGTTCCTGCCCAAATTGTTGCCATCTAATATATTTATAACAGCACAGTTTTTATGGCTTAACAAGTAGTCCCGTGTGACAGCCTCCTCAAAACTATAAGGCGATAAAGAGTAAGTACCTGGCAAGTCTGTGACTGTTATTTGCTCGCTTTGCAACTTTATATTTTTTTCCTTAAACTCTGTTGTCACGCCATGCCAATTACCAACATGCTCTTCGGCCTTAACTGCATTGTTGAAAAATGTGGATTTTCCAGAATTAGGATTTCCCACCAAAGCAATAATTTTATTCATATAATCTCCACAAGAATTCCATCTAAAATACTTTTCCTTAGTGCTAAGGTATAATTTTTAACCGTCAAAAGATAACTACTTTTTAATGGCGAAACAGAGAGGATTTTAACCACCTCCCCTTTCAAAATTCCTAATTCTAGTAGCCTACGTCTTAAATGAATATCTGCCTGCACGCTTAAAACTTTTGCGGCTTGTCCATTTTTTAAATCACTTAACTTCAACATATCATAACCCACTTTTGTATCATTTGATTTAGCATTAATATTTTACTATCTCAACAAATTAAGTATGCAAAATGTCATATATTTAAGTTTTTAAAAATAAATTATAAAAGGAGTATTATGGAAACATCTTTTTGCGAACTTAAAGGCAAGGAAGTTATTAATATTGTTGACGGAAAAAAACTTGGAAGAATAATTGATATTGTTTTTGACACACACTGCGGGCGAATGCTGGGAATTGTTGTGCCAAGTTATAATAAAAGTTGGAACATTTTTAAAGCAAGCGATGACATTTTTATACCTTTTAACTGTATTTGTAAATTTGGTGATGATGCAATACTCGTTCAAATTTTTATACCAAATCAAAAACCTAATTTTTCCAAAAAAGGAAGATTCGTAAAAACGGCAACTCAAGGTGAAATGCCAATTTATGCACAAAACATAACTTACGAAAATCAAATTAAAACAGATGATACTATGATGGCAAGCCAAAATACAAATCAAACAGAAATAAAAAATATTGGTTTGAGCCAACCGCCAAACGAAGCATAACACTAAAAAATTACATTTTAATATATATTGTTTTTATCTTAAAAAAGATATAAAAAGCCAAAATAAATCAAACTTTTTACTATCTATTACTAATGCAATTAGTTTATGATATTTATATGGTTATTTATGTTGAATATGTAATAGTAGACAACTTAATAATTGACTATTTAATATTAAATTTAACTAATTTCTTTTTAAAATCAAATACTAGTAAATTTAATATGATAATGTCTAGCATAATGGCTACTGCAATTACTTTATTTACTCCTCTTATGCCATACATAATTAACCTGTTATTAAAACCACTACTCTCTTTGCTTATGATTTTAATTTGTTTTAAATATAAAAATTTTAAAACATTTTGTTTGGAACTTTTAACTTTTTACTTTTGCACCTTTTTGATGATAGGTACCTGCCTTGGAATTTGCGAAATGCTAGGAATTAAATATTTAATCAACAATGGACTTGACTACGAATACAACTTTCCTATTGGATTTATACTTTTAATTTGCACCATTACTTTTGTATGTTCAAAAAATATAATTGCAAACCTATTTTCAAAACATAAATATGATAAATTTCTTTACGACTTAATTTTAGTAAATGGAAACAAAAAAATCAAAGTTTTGGCATTTTTGGATACGGGCAATAAACTGCAAATTGATGGAAAAGCAATATCAATTCTGGGCTACAAAACTTTTTACAAACTCTACCCTAACCTTAAAATTACAGATATATTATTACATAAAGAAATGCCACTAAAAAATTCAAAATATATATATATAAATGGCATAGGCAAGTCGGAAAAAGTGTTGATATTTGAAATTGACAAAATTATTTTTAAAGAAAAACAGATTGAAAACCCAGTTTTGGGATTATCGCTTAATAGGTTTGAAAAAAACACCAATAGCGATTTAATTATATCTAATAATTTAATAGGAGACAATTATGAACTTTGCAAAGATTAAGGAAAATTTAAAAAAAATATTTAAAGGGGAACTATTTTTAGACGACGAAACACTAATACTTTTTTTGTGCGGAAATGAAGCGCTACCTAATCCACTTGACAGCGAAACGGAACTAGAATATATTGAAAAGGCAGAAAATGGCGATGAATGTGCAAAAAGTAAACTAATTGAACATAACCTAAGGCTTGTGGTTTACATTAGCAAAAAATTTACAAACACAAATGTGGATTTAGAAGATTTGATTAGCGTTGGCTCTATTGGTTTAATAAAGGCGGTTAACAGTTTTAAACTTGAAAAAAATATAAAACTTGCAACCTATGCCAGCAGATGTATTGAAAATGAAATTTTGA
>DMLH01000077.1 GCA_003453435.1 Clostridiales bacterium
CATTAACTAAAAACAGGCCAATTTAGCCTGTTTTTATAATTCCTCTTTTAAATTATTATCAGAGTCCTTGTTATCCGTGTTTTTTAAATAATTCATTTTCATTAAGTCATTTTTGTTAAAACTGTAAATTTTGTCTTTGATATTAAGCACAAATAATGGTTTGTTTTCTACATCCTGATTTTGATTAAGCAGTTTATCTGCAAAACTTGTTCCAATAACTCTGTTATATTCCTTGGCAGCGTAAATCGGTTCTTCTGGATGATTTTTAAGTATTGGCTTATCAATTTTATGACAAAACCCTTCACAATTTGTTAAATTTAACAACTTTTTAAAGTTTTGACCATATAGATTCTTAAATTCTTTTGTTTTAGCTATTTTATCATCACGATCAGCAAGTTTAAATATTAATTTATTGAGTTGATTTTGTGAAATTTTATTTTGTTTGTATAGATTATAGTACTTTGTGCATTTTGACAAGTGTGTGTCACTTCCAAAACTTATCTCATATCCATTTTTTGCGGCATAAATAAGTTTATTTATTAACTTATATTTATTTGCAAGGTCATCTTTTGTAATTTCAAAACCAGTAAAATTTATACCATTCTTTTTACAAATGTTCATGAATAAATCAAGTTTAAGTAAACCGTTTTTATAAGTTTTAATTCCGTCCATTGGCATGGATTTTTTGTTTTTGATTTGTGTTTTTAATTTTGTATATTTAGATTTAGAAAATATGTTAGCAGTTATAAATTGAAAATCGTTTTTAGTAAAAATGGTACCATTTTTATAAGTAAATTTGCTGTTAGGGTGTGCAAGCATTAAATATCCGCCTGTTTTTTGCGCTATTGTATTTAGCTCACTAAGTCTTGTTCTAACGCCATCGGCAACATTATTGGATTCAATTGCCCATAAGTCGCTCATATTTCTAGGGAAGAAATTGTTTAAAATAATTTTTCCGTAGCCACCATCACCTAAACCATAGTTAGCAAACTCGTTTAATGATAAATCTTTAATTTTGTTATACAATTCAGGGTTATGCTTTTGAATTTTATACCTTGTTAATTTAAGGAATTCGTTACGCATTTGCTCATAACTTTTTGCACCATCCAAAATCATTGCATATTCAATGTTGGAAATTTTTAATTTTAAGTATTTACCCAAAATGTTTTTTGCTACATATAAACTATTGCCTAAAAGTTTGTTGTTTGATTGCCCATTTAAAACATTTGTGCAAAAACTGTTAAGTTTTTCTACGATATCTTCGAACTTAATTTTTGATATATCGTTAGAATTATACTTTTTATCCAATATACTTCTATAAAAATATCCACCACGTTCGCTATAATATTCTATATTTTCATACAATTCTGTTGCTAAGTATTCAACAAAATCTTTTCCAAATTTTTCTATGTTATTTGCAATTGGATATTTTTCAAAAGCCTCAGCAATTTTGCTGTAGTTTAATTTCATACCAAAAGTATTGTTAAAATTTTCAACATAAGTTTTTGATCTCATGTATGGAGATGGAAATTTCACTTTGAATGTATTTAATTTTGAAAGAGCCTGCAATTCTTTACAATCGAACCACTTTTTTACGCTTTCGTCGCTAGACATATCCGCATAAACCAAAACATGTGCTTGTTCAAATAATTCATTTGTTGAATAAGAAAGTTTTGTGTTGCACTCAATACCCAAAACAATTTTTACTCTTGGATATTTTTTAGATAATTTTTTATATTCATCATAGGTTAGCGCAACGTTGTCATGTTCTGTAAATGCGACAACAACGTCTTTATCTTCTTCTTCCGCAATGCCCTGAAAATAACTACACATATCATCATAACTTGCGTTTGCATGTTTATCTTTAAAAAATGAACCTTTACCATGTACGTGGAAATCAATTAAATTCAAAATACTTATCTCCTAATAAAGACTATAATATTACAATTTTATTTTATCATATAATAACTTAAATTTCAATAGCAAATTTAATTTTTTTTGAAAAACTTTATACTGAATTTCATATATAGATTATTTGTAATTTTACAAAGGCGTTAATTAAGAATAGATAAATAAGTCCACAATATCGTGCAGTGTTAGATATCAAAAAAATTATATATACAAAGTTTTTTTTAAATAAAAAATAATTTTTTTTAAAAATAAAAAATAGGGCAACTGCCCTATTCCTATTTTGGTAAATTTTTAAGTTGAATATAACTGCCAACTGTTTCTGTATTGTATAACCAGTAAGTTGAATTATATCCGTTGTCTCTAAACACATTGTACATACCTTCTGCACCTGTTGCTTGTGCGTCACTTATTTCAATATCTTCATTTCCATGATTTCCAATACTCCAGTGTATTATGCCAGAGTCGAAACGGCTTCTTTTAATTTTATCACCATCTCTTTTAACGTGAATGCAATTATCAAAGGCATGGTCATCAATAGCAGATGTACTTGATAAAATGCTTGGTGTATCTCCTCTAATATTTGATGCTGATTCATAATAATTATCACCACTACCCATGAAGTCACATGAAGAGAATATATATTGACAATATGCAGAATGATTTTCTGTGACATCAATCATGTAAACCGCACCACAACCAACTTTAGTTGCATCAATTGCTGTTCCATTAGTCATAGAGTTTTTCATATAACCTTTTTTAATGTTATAAGCCAAACCACCAATATATTTACCGTTTAATAAAACTTTTGATACTGAACAATATTCTATAGCACCAAGTGAAACTCCGGCAATACCGCCTACGTTTGAACCGGTTATTTGAGCATTATTTACACAATATGAAACAACAGCATCTGCATCATTGCTTATATATCCCACAATACCAGCATAAACTGTTACAGAAGCCTCAGTTTGACCAATAATTTGTCCTTTATTTATACAGTTACTAACTTCCGCTTTTGTGGCTCCACAAATTCCACCAACATAACCAACACCTGCTTGTCTATCTTCCCTCTTTTCTCCAGCTCGGCCTGTCACTTCAATTATTCCAAGGTTAGTACACTTTGTTATTGAATTTGAACTCCAACCAGCAATACCACCAACATACAAATTCATAGGTGATAAACTGTAGGTAATACTTACATCTGATTTACAATTAATAATTTTTCCACGATTTTCTGCAATTAAACCGCCAATATATAGTGTTGAACCATTATAGTCTGTTGTGATTTTATTTGTTGCATAACAATTTTCAACAACACCTTCATTGTATGCTGCAAGTGCTGCAACGTGGTCTGATGTAGATACATTTGAAATTGTAATATCAACCAAAACATTCGTTATATATGCACTTGAACCCAATGTTTTAAATACTGCAATCGCGCCTTCGTTAACATTTGCTTCTTTTTTTAACGCTAAGTGAATTCCAACTGTTGGTTTTCCATTTTCGTCTAATTTATTACATGTTAATCTGCCATTAAAATCAAATGGTAAGTAGTCCTCTGATAAGGTAATATCTCTTGTAATTCTGTAAGTTGTAAATGGATCAGCATTTTTCAAAACGTCAACAAAGTTTTCACTTGTTAATTCATTCGGAGAAACGTAGTAAGAAATACGAGAACTTACATAATTAACTATGAAAGATAATTTAGGTAAATCATTACTTGGCATTACCCAAACACCTTCTTCATCAAACTGCCAATCATAATTTTTAAATGATTTGTAGGTTTGTTGAATTTTTAAGTCAGCCAATGTTTTTGGATAAGTACCCGGCTTTTCTTCAGTACCTGTATCTGATGGATTTTCAATGTATGATGCAACACCTCTTAATGAAATTGTTGATGAATCAACATTATCTCTTTGCATATAGTAGCAGCCATAAATTCTATTGTAATTTTCAGAATCAACAGTATCAAACTCGTTGCTTCCAATAATTTCGCCACATTTATTTATGTTAGGATCCACAAATTGCATAACAGAATATGTATCGGCAACATTTGCTCTTATGGTTCTGCTATCAAGGTTTGTATATTTACAAATTCCAACAATTCCACCAACCCAACTGTCTTGTGATGAAGTTACAACGCATTGTGAATTAATATTACCAGTATAGCAGTTTTCAATTGATGAACCTTCGATTGCTCCAACCAAACCGCCTACTGCTTTTGCATTTTCTGTGTTAAGTGAACACTCTGCACTTGATCTTGTAATTAAAGTGTTATATTTTATGGAAATCAAATTTGATGCTCCAACCAAACCGCCAACATAACTATCTGTACCCGTTGATATGACTGTTGAACTGAATATTTGAGATTTTGTAATTAAACCGCTGTTAAAACCAACCAAACCGCCAACATAAGCCGAATTGCTTCCGTTTGTGATTGTTGCATTGGTGACACGTGCAGTTTCAATTGTTCCATTATTTTCACCAGCAACGGAGCCTGCTTTTAGTGTTTGTGATGATATGACTACACTATCAAGCTTTGCATCCTTAACATATCCGTTAGTTCCAATTTTTGCAAATAAACCTGCAGATTCAACATTTTTGTTAACATTAATATTGGAAATTGAATGAGCATTGAAATCAAAATTTCCTGTAAATCCGTCTTCCGAGCCATTACCAATTGGTGTCCAGTCGCCAGACAAAGATATATCGGCTGTTAATTTGTAGCAACTTGACAATGGGTATTTTAAACTTTCCCCATCATCAGCGTTCTTTGCAGTTCCAATTTCTTCAAGTTGTTGTTGATTTCTTATAAGAAAAGGTGTCGCACGATTTCCATCGCCTACAGTGACTTGAACACTAACAGGCATAAATGATTTTAAATTACTAGTAATAACAATTGATGTTGAACCACCATTAAGTGCTTTAAAGTTGTATTCGCCATCCTCTGTTTGACTAATAATGTTTGGATTTTGAACATCCAAATAAATTTTAGTACCCGACTTTAAATTCTTTTTAACGATATCAAGCACAATATTTTCGCCACTATTAACCTCATATGATGCTTGGTTTACATAAATAATTTCTTCTCTAGTCATAAATCTAACTACTGTGAAACCCATGCCTAAGGCTACCACACAGATTATAACAAAAACCCAAAATCTTTTCATAATATCTCCTTGTTCTAAACTATTATACTTTATAAAACTTTGATTGTCAATACCCGAATAAAAAAAATTCGCCTTTTTATATAGTTTTACTATATTATAATAAATTATGATTAAAAAGTTAGGGATGAAATGCATCAAAATATTTAAAACAAAAAAATCACTCTTGCGAGTGACTTTTGGCTCCCCGGAGAGGGCTCGAACCTCCAACCTATCGGTTAACAGCCGAGTGCTCCACCATTGAGCTACCGAGGAATATAAAATTTTGCACTTTTTTTGAAATGCACAATTATGATAGCAAAACAAAATATTATTGTCAAGCACAAATTCAAACTTTTATAAATATTTTTTATATAATGACGAAAAATTTTTAAACACTTAAAATATTTGCCAAAAAATTTTAAAATGGTATAATAATATCATTAAAATAAAACAAAATAAAAAGAGGTATTTTTTATGGAAAAACTAAAAAAATTTTTAATGATTACATCACTTTGCGGTGTTGGTATTGTAGCAGTTATGCTTATTTCGGCAGTATTTGGTGTTAATATCTTTGCAGGAATTCCTTTAAGAATATTATTAATTATTGCCACAATTGCTGTTGCTTCTGGAATATCAATTAACGAAATTGCTGTTATTAAAAGAAAAAAGATTTTGGGATATGTTGGACTTGGTCTTTTGGCACTTTCAACTTCATTTGCAGTTGTAATATTCTGCTCAAATATTTTAGAAATTGGCGGTGATTTTGTAAAAATTACTGGAATTACCGCAATATTCAGCATTATGTTCATAATGATAATTTCTTATTACTCAAAATTGGGAAGAAAATTGCTTGCAATGCAAATTCCAACATATATATGCCTAGCTGCAATTGACGTTGTACTTTCATTAACAATTGCCGGTGTTGCCGTTTTTGAATTGCCGGGAGTTCCACATATCTTTACAATTTTATGCATTGTTGTAGTTGCGCTTTTAATATCACTTACAGTTATAAGTGCCAAAATGAAATCTAGCGAACCAATTGAAAATGTGAAGAAGGATATGATTTGGGTATCTGCTGAAGAATTTAAAAATTTAAAAGAAGAAAACGAAAAGTTAAAGGCAGAACTTGAAAAATTTGCTAATGAACAATAAATAAAAGATAAAATTTATACAAAAATGCCCAAATTATTTGGACATTTTTTTGTTATACTCTAAGCAACAGGTAAAACCAAATTTAAAACAAAGTTTGGCGCTGTGCCTGTAATGGATGCACTGGCAGTCGTACCTGTTGTTACAGTACCTATTGTTAACGTTGGAGTTAAACCATCTGCACCTGTTGGACCTGTTGGACCTGTAACTCCTGTTGGACCAGTTGCACCTGTTGGACCAGTTACTCCCTGTATGCCTTGTGGGCCTGTTGGACCTGTTGGACCTGTTGGACCTGTTGGACCTGTAACTCCTGTTGCTCCAGTCGCCCCGGTAAAGCCTTGTATTCCTTGTATTCCTTGAATGCCTTGTGGACCTTGTGGACCTTGTGGACCAGTCGATCCTGTTGGGCCCATCATACCTGTTGGACCTGTTGGACCAATTGGGCCACGTGGACCTGCAGGGCCTGTTGGACCTGCAGGTCCAGGAATGCCAATAACGAAGCGTCTGTCATCAAAATCATTTCTTCTTCTACAACAACTCATTTTAATTTCCTCCTAATGTTCTAAAAACATTGTATGCAAAAATTAGTTGTTGTGTTAATTATAAAAAAGATTAATTAATCTAAAATTAAGGCACTGTAATTAATAAAACTTTCTATTTTACTTTTTTATATACTTGTTTTAATCTTTTAAAAGGAATTGATATAAAATCATTCCTAACTTCATTTTTAATTTTTAAAACCTTGGCCTTGTGTAATTCGTCAATAACACCATAAGGCACAAGCACAGTGTCGCCAACTTTCAATTTTGATATTCCAGATATATACCAACATAGGTCTTGATTATGCTCTAGTTCCACAAAAACTAAATCTTTTATTTCATAATCCTCTAATTCGCCGCCCGCAAGTGAATGTATCATTTTTAACCTCGATTAATAATTTTTGATAAATAAAAATAATATTTTGCAATTATATAATTACAGAATTTTTACAAATTTACTGTTTAAAACTTGAAATAATTCCACTGGCAACAATGTAAGCACTTGTCCAAGCCCACTGCAAATTGTACCCGCCACATATTCCGTCAATATCGCAAATTTCACCACAAAAATAAATTCCATTCTTGGTTCTGCTTTCCAAACAATCTGTTAAATCATTTAACTCCACTCCGCCACTTAAAACTTGATTGTTTTCATAATGCTCCACAATATCAAAATTAAAATTTGTTATAATATCAACAATTTTTTGAATTTGAATTTTGCTTAACGTATTGCAAGGTGAATCAATATTAAGGTTTGCGCGGTTTAAAATTTCTTTTGCAAGTTCCTTTGTAAACATACTTTCAAGTAAAGATTGCACATTTTTGAATATGTCCAATTTTTCATTTATAAAATTGAAAATTTGCAAATTTGTGTAATTTTTAAGTAAATTTATTGAAATTTTGCCCTCAAAACACTTGTTTCTTGCAAAAATTGATGAAATGTTGAAAATTACAATTCCCGACAAACCATGCTCTTTAAACAAAACTTCTCCGCTTTCTATAATCTTTTCCCCGTTTAAATTTGCTATTACTTCAACATTAGACACCCTTATCCCATCTAATTTTTTTGTGTTTTGTTTTGTTTTTAATGCTACAAGTGATGGAACAATCTTATTATATTTTATATTATATTTTTTAAAAATGCTTAGTGCAAAATCATTTAATCCACATGCAAAAATAACATTTTTGCATTGCAGTTTTTCTTTATCTGTTATAACCAAAAAACAGTCATCTTTTTGTTCCACATTACAAGCAATATTCTCGCCAAAAAAAGTTATGCCCAATTTTTCGAACTGATTTATAAAACAATGCTGAACAGTTTTAGCGCTGTTTGAAATTGGATAGCACCTGCCCTCTGCATCAGCATATATATCAATGCCAATGCTTTTAAAAAAATCTATAGCATTTTTTTCATTAAAAACGTTTAAGTATCTGGCTATATTTTGGTTATAAAAACTGCTATTCATATTTTTGTTTGTAATATTACATTTGCCGTTGCCGGTTACAAGCAATTTTTTTGCTGGTTTTTCAAACTTATCAACCACACAAACATTTAAACCTTTTTGTGCAAGCAAAACAGCGGCCATACTGCCACTTGCCCCACCACCTATAATACAAACGTCAAAACTTCTCATATATACATTATATATCAAAATTAAAAAAAATCAAAATAAATAAAATTTGATATTGACAAACCTATTTAGCAATGTTATACTACTTCTGTTTGGAGGAAAAAGTAATGATGAATTATACAATTGAAGATATATGTATAATAACTAATAAATTAACTTATGATAGATTTGAACGTGAACAAAATGAATCAAATTATGCATTGGCAGAATTAATTACATATTTTAGTGGTAAATATTCTTTATGCGATACATCTCATAAAAAACTGGGACTAAATAAAGAATTTGCGAAAAAATTACCTGTACTATTAGATATTTTTAACAAATATTGTGAAATACACAGCGAATATGTAGATACCTCTTATCATGGTTCCCCTTGCTATGAAGCTACGGGCAAATATTTAATTACTGGAAAAATTCCTAAAGTGCTTGGAAAAATAATTATAAAAGAATACGAAAAAAATCAAGAAGAAGATGCTAAATATGTTGAGTCACTTAAAGAAAAAGCAAAAGATAGAATAGACTTGCAAGATGAAACAACCAGAGATTTATACGATAAACTTATGAATTAATGTATTTGTAAAAAAACACCTTTCGGGTGTTTTTTTATTTATTACATCATTTTTAATTCATAACCAAAATTTTTTGCATTTTGAATAAATGAACTATGGAAATTTTCAATCTCTTCACCACTAAGGGTATGGTCATCACTCCAAAGTTTTACGGCATATGTCATACTCTTTTTGCCAAGCATTTCTGCGCTTTCGTAAATATCTTTAAGTGATATTTCATAATTTAAGTTTGTTACAATATTCTGCAAATTTTCCACACTATCAGCATAAACCACGCCTTTATCCATAACAAAATTAAAGTCTAACACCGTGAATTGATATTTACTTGGCATTTTAACTTGTAGTTTTAGAGGTATCAACTTTGCAAAGTCTGTAAAGTCAATTTCTAGCACTGCAATAGCAGACTTTTTGTTTATTGCATTTTTTGTAAGAGGATGTAAAAGTGAAATATAACCAATAACTTTATCATCAATTAAAACTTGTGCATTATTTATTGGGTGAACATAGTTTTTTTGCACTTGTTTTAACTTAAATGATACTTTTTGGTTTAGAAATTC
>DMLH01000022.1 GCA_003453435.1 Clostridiales bacterium
TAACAAGTGCTCTTGCAATTGCAACCCTTTGCATTTGACCGCCTGAAAGTTGATTGGGCATTTTGTTGAGTTGGTCACTAAGCCCAACTTTTGAAAGTGCATCTGTTGCTTTTTCCTTTCTTTCTTTTTTGCTGATGCCGGTAAGAGACAGTGCCATTTCAACATTTTCTAAAACACTTAAATGCTGAATAAGGTTATAACTTTGAAAAACAAACCCGATTTTATGATTTCTGTATGTATCCCAGTCACTATCCTTAAATTGTTTTGTACTTTTGCCGTCAATAACCAAATCACCGCTTGTGTACTTATCAAGACCACCCACAATGTTTAAAAGAGTTGTTTTTCCACAACCCGAAGCACCCAAAATACTAACAAATTCACTTTGCCTAAAATTTAAACTTATGCCTTTTAATGCCTCAACTTTAGCTTCACCCATGTCATACGTTTTGGTTATATTTTTTAATTCAAGCATTGCACTACCTCCCTATTATGTAAAATCATTAATTTTTATCAATATTGCCAACAAATATAATTTAATTATTTTAAAATTGCATTATAGATATATATTATTTGCTTTTCTTTTTTATGCGAGACCATAATAAAATTGCCACTTGACAAGGAATGCCTATAAAGAAAAGCGGAATTAAATTGAATTGTAAAAACTGTAAATATATTGAAGCAATTAATGTCCAAATTAATATTGAAATGAATACATAATTTATTTTTTTATTGCCCCATAATGTGTTAAACACAATTGAAACCACCATTGACGCTGGCACAGCCCAAACAAACACCTGCCAAAGTGAAACACCTGAAAGTATTTTGCCATAAACATATACTATTGTTGCAAGAATCCAAATTGCTGAAACAGCCAAAAGTGATATTGCAAATTTGTCTGTGTTTTGTTTTATAATGTTTGCACCCTGACTTTTGGAAGTTAAATTTGTACTGGTTATTTCATCCAAAGTGACATTATAAAGTTCACAGAGTTCAACAAGGTTTTGAATACTAGGCATAACTTCACCGGTTTCCCACTTGCTAATGGTTTTGTCGCTATAATTTAATTTTTTTGCAATTTCACTTTGCTTATAATTATTAATTTTTCTTAATGTCACCAAATTTGATGATATATTTTTTTTAATTTCTTTCATAGCACTATATTATATAACTGAAGTTATATAAAATCAAGCAAAAAACGTAACAAGTTTCGTAAGAAAAAAATATAATTCTCATTTTGTGAGAATGCGAGAATTTATATTAGACTAAATTTTAATTTGTTAGAACATATATTGCAAAACATATGATATAATTAAGTTGATTAAGTATTGATCATTTAATCTTTTGACAAAAGGAGTAAAATGAAAAAAAATAATTTGTACTGGATTATTATTGCGTGTGGCATTTTAATTATATTTGGTGCAAACCTTGTCTCAAACTTTACAATACAAACCTTTTTGTATTGCATATTGACTTTATGCATTGTGGTTATTCCTTGTATAATTTTTGTTTTTGTTCTTGAATTTATGCCAAAAAAGTTGTTTGATGCCAACAAAAAAATATTTCACGTTTTTAAGTTTGAAAATAAATTTTACGAAAAGATGAAAATTAAAAAATGGAAAGAAAAAATACCGACTATAAAATCAGTTAAAACCGGTTTTGATAAAACTAAAATTATTTCAAAAAGTCCAGATTATTTGTTGCAATTTTTAACAGAAAACTGCAAAGCAGAAACTGGTCATGCAATTTCTGTACTTTGGGGTTTAATTTCAATAATATTTGCTATTTTTATTTTGCCAAAGCATAATGTGCTAACTGTTTGGTTGCCGGTTGTGATATTAAATACATTATTTCACTATGGGCCAATTGCAATACAGAGGTACATTAGGCCTCGCCTACTTAGGCTTTATAATACAAGTTTAAAAGAAAATGAAGTTGAATTAGAAAAAAGAAATTAAAAAGACATAGGAGTAATATTAAATATGAAAAAGGATGTAAATATATTTTTTAGTTGTGATGACAATTATGTTCCATACCTTGCAGTTGCATTGCAGTCGTTGGAATTAAACGCAAGCAAAAAGTACAATTATAATATTAAGGTACTACATACATCTGCTATTTCACCAAAAAATATAGAAATATTAAAAAATGATTACAACAAAGATAACTTTGACCTAGATATTGTTGATATCAGTGATAAAATTAAAACAATAAATGAAAAATTACACACAAGAGATTATTACAGCGAAGCAATTTATTTAAGGCTTTTTATACCTTCACTTTACCCTGATTTAGAAAAAGTGCTTTATCTTGATTGCGACATTGCTATTAATGGTGATATATCAAAATTATATAATATGGATTTAGGTGATAATTATGTTGCCGCTGCTCCTGACGGGGCTGTTTGCAATGTTAAAGAATTCCAAGACTACGCAACAAAGGTAATTCAAGTTGATAATTATAGTGATTATTTTAACTCGGGAATATTGCTGATGAACTTAAAGAAATTAAGAGAGATAAACTTTGAAAAAAAGTTTTTAACATTTTTAAAACACTTTAAATTTGATGTTGCCCCAGACCAAGACTATTTAAACTTGATTTGCAAAAACCATGTTAAAAAAATTGATGCTGGTTGGAATAAAATGCCAATTGAGGAATTAAATAAGAATTCAAAAAAAATAAACATAATACACTATAATCTATCTTTTAAACCATGGCACAAGGATGGTATTATGTATGAGGAATATTTTTGGAAATATGCGAAAATGACGAGTTTTTATGAAAAAATAATAAATGTTAAAAACAATTACACAAAAGAGATGCAAGAAAAGTCTGACCTTGAAACTATTAAATTAATAGAAAATACCAAAATACAAGCAGAAAACACAGAAAGAAATGAAGGAATAGCAAAATTGTACAACGAAATAATGCTGGAAAAATATATTAGCGCTGATAGGTTAGAAGTTCTTAAAAAAATTGATGCGTTAGAAGCAAATGGTCTGTTTTATGAAGAAGTTGAAAATGACCCAATAGCAAAGCCACTTATGCCACATGAAGTGGACTACTTGCAAAAAAAATTATCTAGCAAGATAGCAAGAAAAATGGCTTACTCCTCCGCTAGAAAATTTATGAACAAACTGTTAAAAGACAAACAGTTAATTATTAAAGAAATTATAGGTATTGAAAACTGGAAAAATATTAAAACTGGGGCAGTCATTACCTGCAATCATTTTAATGCAATGGATAGTTTTGCAATGCAGTATGCTTATGATGCAACTGGTTTTAGAAAAAGAAAGTTTTATAAAGTGATTAAGGAAGGTAATTACACCTCTTTTCGTGGGTTTTATGGATATCTTATGAGGCACTGCAACACTCTGCCATTAAGTTCTAACGCACAAACCATGAAAAAATTTATAAATGCAGTAGATACCATATTAAAACGAAATGAATTTATACTAGTTTACCCAGAGCAAAGTATGTGGTGGAATTACAAAAAGCCAAAGCCATTAAAAGCAGGCGCTTTCCATTTTGCAGTTAGAAACAATGTACCTGTACTACCAATATTTATTACAATGAACGACAGTAGCGTTATAGGAAATGATGGCTTTCCAGTTCAAGAATACACAATTCACATACTTAAACCAATTTATCCAAAAGAATCAACAAGCGCAAAACAAAATATAGACGAAATGCTAAAAACCAACTATGAGCTGTGGAAGAATTGTTATGAAACCACATATGGCATACCTTTAACTTATAAACAAAGTACGAAAACCGCAAATGTTAATGATGATTAACACGATGATCAAACAAGAATAAAGCAAAAAAGCAAATTGAAGGTTAATTTTATCTCAACTTGCTTTTTTTAATATTTTAAAAGTATAAAGTATTAAGTATAAGTATAAAACAAAAAGTTTGTAATATTAGAGATTTTTCGCAATTTCTTCCAATTTTTTAAAACGGTGGTATAAACCACTTTTTGTAATTTTGCTGTTAGAAAGTTTTACAAGTTCATCAAGGCTTTCTTCAGGGTTAGCAATCCTTAAATAAACTGTTTCTCTTAAACTTTCATCCAAAGTTTCAAAACCAATTGTGCTTTTAATTTTATCTATAACTTGCATTTGTTTAACACTTGCGTCAACTGTTTTTGATAAATTTGCATTTATGCAATTGTTTTGACGGTTAATGCTATTGCGTATGCTTCTTAGAACGCTTTCATTTTGAAGGCTAATTACACCTTTGCTGGCACCAACAAGTGCAAAGAGGTCACTGATCATATCAATACCCTTAACATAAACCACAAATCTGTTTTTTCGCTTTGTCATTTTGCTTATAATATCAAAATCCGCAAGCAAAAAACAAAAGTCTTGAGCAAATGCTTCGTTAGAAAAAACAAACTCGGCATGATATCCACTGTGGCTTTTAACAACAGATGTACTATCTATTTTAGACTTATTAGTGCTGATATTGCATGAAAATGCGCCCAAAAAAACACCTCTTAAAAATGCCAACTCCTTCGCTTCTTCATCAATTTGATATTTACTAATGCCTTGCACAAAATTCAAGTATTTGTCCTCATCATACTGTAAAACTTCAGTATCAAGCAGTACTTGTTGTGTAATACTGCTGGGAATTGTTATTTCAAACCTCTCTGTTTTTAAAAAAGAAACGTTTTGTTGTAATATTTTAACTTGTGTACCATAAAAATTTTTAATAATATCTGTTAAAAGATTTGCGACACTTTCAAGTTCCGTATATAAAACAATCTTTTGCTGATTTTTATTTTTGATAATTTCGCCACAACTTTTGATTATCGCAGAAAGTTCACTTATACTTTCATCACCAGTGGGAATAATTTGAGCAACTTCATCTTTTAATTTATAACTAAAACTATTCATCTTTATCCATCTCTTATTTATTTACTATATTCAAATTTCGGTGTTTTGTCTAAATTGACAACCAACTCATACGGAATATTATTTTTAATAACACAATTTATACCTCTGTTACACTCACCCACCAAATTGCAAATATGCGCATCACTGTCAAGAACAAACTTTGTATTTATTTTAACCATGTTTTTGATTTGCTCATCAGTAAAACACATACGCCTTGCATTTAATTCAATAAAGGTACCGTGCAAATTACACTCCTTTGCAACTTTTAAAACATCAACTTCCATTTTAGAACACAAATGGCTTATTATGTTAATCCTATTTTTTCTAAGTGCCAAAATGTAAGCATTTGTGTTGGCGTCAATAATTTCTTGCGTATATTTTTTACTTTTAAATGCCTTGGAATTTTTACGAAAAAAAACAAAAAAATCCTTTAAACTTTTTGGTTTTATGCAGGTATGATATCCCATAATAACATAGTCGAACCAAGATTGTTCTTCCTCTGTTAAGTCAATATCTCCCTCGCTTGAAATTAAATTGGCTTCAATACCTAAATATATTTTAATTGGATATATTCTTTGAAGTCTATCAATCTCGGCTCGCATCTTTTTTATGTTTTTGCGCCTTACACCATAAAAAATATGATTAAAACCATGCTCGGTAATTCCAATTTCTTTTAACCCTTTTTGAACAGCAATTTTAACATTTTCCTCTATAGTGCTTTTGCCATGTTTATGACGGCTATATCGCGTGTGAGTGTGATAATCTCCTAAAATTAACATTTAATCTCCTAAAAATTGTACTTCCGGCTCTGGCGTAAAACCATAACTTTCATATACTTTTTTCTGGATATATTTTATCAGCAATAAACAATCTTGGCAAGTGGCAGAGCCAACATTTATTATAAAACCTGCATGTTTTTTGCTTATTTGTGCGTTGCCAATGCTGTAGCCCTTTAAACCAAGCATATCAATAAGTTTGCTAATTGGCTCAAAATTTTCTTTTCTTTTAAAAACGCTTCCAAAAGATAAATCACTGTATGGCTGGCTACTTAACCGTTTTTGAAAATATTGTTGCTGTAAATTTTCTATATCTTTTGAATTGCCTTTTTTAAAATTGAACTTTGCGCCTAAAACAATAATGTCACTTTTTTGAACTATGCTGTTTCGGTACGAAAACTTCATTTCGCTTTTGCTTAATTTTTTAACTTTGCCACCTTTTAAAACTTTAACATACTCAACAAAATCACCTATGCTTTGATTGTATGCACCAGCGTTCATGCAAATGGCACCACCAACGCTTCCAGGTATGCCATAAGCAAATTCAAGGCCAGAAAAACCCATCTTTCTTAACAATTTTCCAAAATTAAAAAGTCCCATGCCACATTGAACATATATTGACGCATTATTATTTTTAAATGATACTTTATATCTGTTTAACTTTTGGGTAGAAATAACAACACCATCAAAGCCATTATCACTTGCAAGTGTGTTTGTGCCGTTGCCTAAAATGTAAAATTTGGCTTTTATTTTCTGTAAATAATTCACAACATATATCAATTCCTTTTCCGTTTTAATATTAACAAAAATTTTACATTTTCCGCCAATTTTAATGCTTGTATGATTAGATAGTTCTTCATCGATCAAATACATAATTTTGTTTCGAGATAATGTATCAATTATTTCGTTTAAATATTTCATCTTAACCCCCTATAGCTTTACAATTATTTTTTAACAACATTTTTAAATGCCTCATCTTTCTTTGTTTGAATTTGGCTTATATCTTCAAATACATTTTCAATTGTCAATTTACTTTGTAAACTATCCTCAAAATCTTTATATAATCCATCTGTATATAATTTAATATTAGTTAACGTCGAAAAAAGGTTATAGTCCTTAAGTTTTGCTTGAACATTTGATGATATCATATGTGAAACAAACTCATTGCAAAGTTTTTCTTCAATTTCCTTGCCTTTGAAAACAGATAGATATTGAACAAGGTCAGTGTACTTATTTAAAAAAGTGAAACTTGCGCCGTTTAATAAACCCTTATCCATCCTGCTTTTGCACCTAAACACGTCCCTTTGTGTGCCTATAAGTGTTGAAAAGTTTCCTTTAATAAATTTATCATAAGCATCATAACTGTCTAGCGAATTGTCATCATATAATTCAGCAATTTGTTTATCTTCCTTTTGAACTGCCAAAAGTGGATTTGTTGTGCCCTTTAACCCAACACCTGTTTTGCCATTTGCATTACCATTTGAAATTATTGCATATCCACCCAAAATGTATGGCACTGCTTTTTGCTTTCCGTTAAAAACCCCGCCTGCACAAATATCGCCTCTTAAACTCGCACAATCTAGATCTAACAAATTTTCAACAAAGTCATTGCCAACACCAATGCCAAAACTTATTATATTTGGATGTTTGTTTTGTTTAATGTTAAGTTCAAACTGCTCCAAATTCATTGTTTGAATTACAATATATGTGCCTTTGTGCTTTTTTTCAAAATTTATGGCTTCACGCTCCAAAAAACCTGACCTTGACTTTGCGCCACCCTCAAAAGTTTCTATATGCCAAAGTTCTAGTATCCCCTGATATTCATAATTTTCGCTTTTGTTTACATTCGCTTGTGCACTTAGCAAACTGGGAAGCAATGTGAAAGGTGCCAAAAACAAATATAAAACAACAAATCCGCTTATAATAATTCTGCCAAAAAAATTTAACCACTTTTTGTACTCTATTTTTTTAAATCCCATACATATATTTATATGAACGCACAAATTAAAAAATAATATTGTAACAACAATAAAAAGCCACAAAAAAAGTAAATCACGGTGATTTACTTTTTCTATGCTCTTATTTTTTCATTAATAGAGAGTTTCAATTTTGTTTTTTAACTCTCCAAACACAAATTGAATAGACCTAAACTTTTTTGTGAGTTCATCAAATGCGGTAACAAGTGCACTTATAATTTTCACATCTTTGTATTTTGTGCCATATTTAATTGTTTTTAATATGTACAAAAGTTCTTCTTTTAAATACTCTTTTAAATGACGCTCTGCGTACACTGCACTTTCAACATTTTCTGTGATTTCACAAATTTCTTGCCAAACATCCTTACTGCTTTGCTGTGGCTCGGCGAAACTTGGGTCACCCGTTGATTGCTCTTGATTAGCCTTGCCTAATGTCTGCTCATAATTTTCTACGTAAACCTCGGCTTGTGCCTCATGCCCATCATAACCATTTGCATAAATATGGTTTTCAACAATTGTTTTGTTGTTTTCATCTTCAAAAATTGGCATTTGTTTTAAATCTTCCCTATAAGTTTCTGTCATGCTTTCAATTGCCTCGTGAGATACTGCAGACAATCCAAAATGATTGGCTATAGTTTCCTTAAATGGAACAAGTAAGGTAGTTGCAAACAATTTGTAGGCACTACACTTTCCGTCTTTACTAAAATTTTCATTAATAAAATTGTAAAAATCTAACCTCTTTGCATCACACTCAACCAAAACGCAAAATACAAAAGACACAAGTTTTTCAGGCTCTGATGGCGCTGAGAAAGTGCCACCATTTAGGTTGTTTTTGACCTCTGCCCTATGAAACTCCCTAGAAAAATCAAAGCCTACCATGCACTCGCTTATGTATCTATACAATTCTTCACTGTTTGCAATCATATTTAAAACTTTTGTTATTTTAACATCTGCTAAAATAAATTTGCCATTAATCATATCATCACAACTAGCAACAAATTGCGCAATTTTTGATAGTTCTTCATTTGAAACTTTAATCATAAAAACTCCTATGGCATTATTATACCACATTTTTTTAAACAAGCAAAAATATTTTATTTACTTTGTTAAAAAAGTGTGATACAATAATTTTGGGAGTTTGAAGTGAAAAGAAATACAAATTGGATGAATAATCCTGTGTTTATTCCTGACAACACAACAAATAAATTGATTTTTTTGTTTGTTATGGACAAAATGGAAATTCCACTTACAGAAGATAGCATAATTGATATTTGCACCAGCAGAAACTTATGGCTTAAGTATATGGACTGCAAAGATGTTATGTGGCAACTTTTGGATGTGGGATACATTGCAAAAACAAACACAGGAGATGGAGATAGATTTAACATAACATACGAAGGCAGAAATTGCCTAAGCAACTTTTTTTTGAAAATTCCATCCAGCACACGTGAAGAAATATCAAATTTCGCAAAAGAAAATAGACTGGCCTTTAAACGTGCACAGGAATATGTTGGAAATTATTTTAAGAACAATGATGGCTCTTACACCGTTGCACTAAAAATAAAAGACCCACTTGAAGCACAAAACTTGTTTGAAATGAAAATTGTTTACCCAAGCAGAAAAGCAGCCATAAATGCCACAAAAGTTTGGAAGACTTCTGCCCCAACAATTTATGAAAGTGTTTACGAAACACTTATGCAAGAAGAAGATAATGAAGGAAAATAAATATCTGTATTGTGCATATAATATGGATATTTTTTTTTATGTTTATTATTTTTTTTTGAAATATGATTGATTTTTTATTTTATGTTTGGTATAATAACTCTGTTTTAATATTTGGGGATGTGGCGGAACTGGCAGACGCGCACGTTTAAGGGGCGTGTTCTAACGAGTGTGGGTTCAAGTCCCACCGTCCCCACCATATATTATGTCACTCTGGTGAGTGACATTTTTATTCCACCGCACCTTCAGTCATTTTTTTGGTTTATACTTCACAAATTTAGAGTGTCACAAGGTATCTTGGTAACACTCAATTTGTTTTGTCTAAACGCAAAAATCTAATTAAATTTGCTACTTATCGTTTACAAATATATTGATTTTATAAAATATAAAAAAAATACATTTAAATAGTAAAAATTAAAGTTAAACTTCTTAATACACAACAGTTGTTTTTTGCTTTGCACCAATTGCTACTCAGGG
>DMLH01000016.1 GCA_003453435.1 Clostridiales bacterium
TCTTCCTCACTCATGGATTCAATATCAATGTTGCTACATTTTTCAACGTAGGAAATACCTTTTTTTTGCACTTCCATAAGTTTATTTAATGTTTCAAGAAGTTTTTTTGAAGTTTCTTCCAATTCCAAAATTTTTGTTTGAGAATCTTTAATTACTTTATTTAAGTTTTCAACGGTTTTTTCTAAATTTCCATTACCAGACTCTTTTTTAATCTTTTTAATTTTTTTATCAAGTTCTTGATATTCTAAAAGTTTACTCATAAATCTCCTACCATAATTGTAAATTTACTATAATTTATAATGTTTTGTTAATTCGCGGAATCTTCTGCGGTACTATCCTCAAAAAGTTCCAAAGCCACTGCAATATTGTCATATTCTTCCTGCAATTTTGATGCTAGTTGTCCAACCTTAGACTTAAAGTCTGCTAATTGTTTTTGTCTTGTTATTAAGTAGTCATAAAATACTTCATAATTATCGGTAAAATTTGTTTTTCCAAAATACAATTCCAAGTCGGAAAGTTGCTCTTTCCCATGTGTTACGCTAATAACGTTATAAAATTTGTCATTTTCTTTAACAAGTTTATCAACTAATATTTTATATCCGTGCAAATTTAAGTAATGTCTTAAAAGTGGCAAATCTTTCATTGGTTGCAAAACAAAATTAAAAAGGCCTTTGGGCTTATTCTCTAAAATATGGATTATTTCATCTCCACCCATGCCGGATATTACGGCAACTTTTATTTTATCATGTTTTGTTATTGCACCAAAGCCATCACCTAGCCTAAAACTAACAAATGGCATTATGTTTAAAGAGTCCACAAGTGTTATTGCTTTATTTAAACATTGCTCACTTTTTTCTGTGGCAATTACCATATCAGTTTTATTTTGCAAAACAAGTTCTGCGGTAACGTATCCGTGGTCACAACCAATATCTGCAATAATTTTTGCTTTTGGGCACAAATCCACAACCGCTTCAAGCCTTGGACCTATATTTAAAATACTAGCCATAATTTCTCCTTTTGTATATAATACAACATATTTTAATTAAATCAAAATAAATTGTGCACCTTTATGTCATTTAATAGTTAATCATTAACAAAGTATAAATTAGTCTAGATGCAATCAATCCCTTAGTCAGCAAAGTCTTTCAATTTTTTGCTGCGTGATGGATTTCTTAACTTTCTAAGCGCTTTTGCTTCAATTTGTCTTATTCTTTCACGAGTAACATTAAATTCTTGACCAACTTGCTCCAAAGTTTTTGGACTACCATCATCAAGACCATATCTAAGCCTTATAACTTTTTGCTCACGCGGTGTTAATGTTTCTATAACACTCATAAGTTGACCTTTAAGCATGCTGTGTGTTGCAGCATCGTCTGGCATTATTGATGTTTCATCTGGCACATAGTCACCAACTTTACTGTCTTCATCACCAACAGGGTCCTCCAAACTAAGTGGATCCTGCGCAATTTTTTGTATTTCAGCAACTCTTTCAGGTGAAATATTCATTTCCTTGGCAATTTCTTCTGTTGTTGGTTCCCTGCCAAGTTCCTGCATCATTCTTTTGCTTATTCTACCTAGCCTATTTATAGTTTCAACCATGTGAACAGGTATTCTTATCGTTCTTGCCTGGTCGGCCATGGCTCTTGTTATGCTTTGTCTAATCCACCAAGTAGCGTATGTGGAAAATCTAAATCCTTTTGTGTAGTCAAACTTGTCAACGGCTTTAAGTAATCCAATATTGCCTTCCTGTATCAAATCCAAAAAAGACATTCCATTTTTCCCACTATACCTTTTGGCAATGCTAACAACAAGCCTTAAATTTGATTCGCACAATTTAGCCTTTGCATTTTCATCACCTTCAATAACTTTTTTTGCAAGTTCAATCTCTTCATCTTGTGTAAGAAGTGACACACGTCCTATGTCTTTTAAATACATTTTAACTGGATCATCTACACTCACTTGGTTAATTAAGGTTTCAAGTTCTTTAGAATCTAAATCATCTTGCTTTTCTGCAGGAATAATTTTAATTTTATTTTTCTTTAATTCTGCAATAATTTCGTCAATTTCTGCAGCGGAAGTTTCATACTTTAAAAACTTTAAAAATATATCTTCCTCCTGTAGTTTACCTTTCTTTTTTCCAATTTCTAATAATTTATTATATTCGCTAATATATTTCTCGTTCAATTTTATTACCCCACTTTATTTAACAAAGTTTTTTTCTCGTTTATTTCTTTTGAAAGTTCACCTGCTCGCTTAAGTAGTGCAAGTTTTACTTCTTCATTTGTACAAGTTTGAAGTTGTGCATTTATTTGATTTTGCTTTGCAACAAGCTTGTCCAATTTTATTGTATTTAAGCAACCAATAAATTCTTTTTCTTGATTAATCACTTTAGAAAAATCATAATTAATTAACTGCTTTAAATCCTCATTATTTTCCACATCAAAACTATCATAAATTTTTGAAATTATAGGAAAATTGTTTTTTTCTAAAAGCATGTAAATGTCTTTTAAATTATTATTGACAAAATCATCAAATTCAATGCCTTTAGCAAAACTCTTTTTATGTATTACGCAAGCAAGCACATACTGTTCGGCTTTATAGTTTTTAGATTGTGCCACTTGCACTTTGCTGGTTTCTTGCCTTGCACTATCGCTTCTACTTAACACACGCCTCATGCCATTTAATTGCCTTGATAATGTTTCTTTTGGTACTTTACTTATTTTGGCAATTAAATCTAAGTATAATTGTTTTTCACTTTCCTTAGGAATATCAAGTACAATTTTTAAACTACCATCAATAAATTTTGAAACATTGTCCCGATTTAATAAATCATATTTATCCGCTTCATGCTTAATTTCAAATTCGTATACTGGTAAACTGCTATCAATCAATTTTTGATATTCTTCAGCACCATACTTTTTTATAAATTCATCAGGGTCAAGTTTGTCCGGTAGTTCCAAAACTCTAATATCAAGCCCCTCTGCCATAAGTGGCTCCAAACTTTTTGCGGTGGCTTTTTTGCCTGCACTGTCGCCGTCAAAACAAACAACAACGCTGTCTACAAATCTGCTTAATGTTGCAACGTGATTTTTGTTAAATGCAGTGCCCATTGTGGCAATTGCATTGTCAAAACCCGCCTGGTTTAAAGCAACAACATCCATTTGGCCTTCAACCAAAATGGCATAATTTTTATTTAACCTTGCTTTTCGCAAAAAATTTATACAATATATGTTGCTACTTTTGTTAAACAATGGTGTTTGTTTTGTATTTTTGTACTTAGCAAAAGCACCATCTTGCATGGCTCTGCCACTAAAACCAACCACTCTGCCTCTATGGTCAATTACAGGAAAAACAACCCTTGTTGCCATTTCATCAAATAATTTTCCATCTCGTTCGCCACAAACACCACTTTCCAAGATGTCGGTTGCTCTATATCCTTTGTTTTTTAAATATGTACAAATGCCTGTCCAATTTGGGCTATAGCCAATGCCAAGCCTAGTTATTGTGCTAGACAAAACGCCTCTTTTTTCAAGATATTCTCTTGCGGTTTTGCCTTGAGGACTTACAAGCATTTTGTTGTAATAAATTGCGGCTTCTCTACAAATATTTTGCAAATTTTCACGATGCTTTTTGCTTTCTAAATAACTTGCATCGCCGTCAAATTCTGGCATTTCAATTCCAGCATGTTCAGCCAGAATTTTAACGGCACCCACAAAGTCCGTGCCTTCTAGTTTTTCAACAAATTTAATAACGTCACCACTTTCGCCACAACCAAAGCAATGATAAAATTGACTTTGTTCGTTTACTGCAAAACTTGGCGTTTTTTCGTGATGAAACGGACAGCATGCCCAGTATGTAGAACCCTTTCTATTTAAAGTTAAATACCGCGAAATTGTTGTAACAATATTTGAACTACTTTTTAACTTTTCAAGCCATTCAACAGAATAACCTTTATCTTTCATAAATCTCCTAAAATAAAATAAAAAAAATCAATACAACATATTATTCGCCACAAAAACCAAATAACCTTTATTTTAATTATTATTTTTTTAAATATTTTTAATTATTTTAATAATCATGTTGTAAATTATAAATCACAGAAAC